>NZ_JBBAYJ010000002.1 GCF_037153975.1 Aquipuribacter sp. SD81 | reverse complement strand
TGCCGGCCGACGCCGCGCTCGCCGCCGGCCTGCCGCGCGACGTCGAGGAGGCGCTGCGGGCGCACGTCCGTGCGGGCCGGTCCCGGGCGGAGCAGCGCACGGCCGCGGCCGGGACCGCTCGGCGCCGGCTCGACGCGGCCACCCGGCTCGTCGAGGCCCTCGAGGCCGAGCGCGAGGCCGTGGCCGGTGCGGTCGAGCGGGCGACCGGCGACCTCGAGCGGGCCCGGGCCGAGACCAGCGGCGAGCAGCAGGAGCTCGACCGGCTCACCCGCACCCTCGCCGAGGCGCTCGCCGCCGACGACGGGGCCACCGACGACGGGGCGGGCGGCAGGCTCGACTCCCGCCTCGACCGGGCGGCCGCCGCCGCGCGCGAGGGGGAGCGCACCGCCACGGCGCTCCTGCGGTCGACCCGCGAGCTCGTGCAGGCGAGACAGGAGGCCGAGCAGCAGGCGGAGCGCACCCGGGCGGCGGCGCTCGAGGCGGGCTTCGCCGACCCGGCGGCCGCGCTCGCCGCCGCGCGCACCCCGGCCGCCCTCGCCGAGGCGCGTCGACGGGTCGCGGCCCACGACGAGGAGCGCTCCGCGGTGGCCGGCCGACTCGAGGCGGTCGAGGCGGGCCTCACCGGGCTGCCGCCGGACCTGCCCCGCGACGTCGACGGTGCCGAGGTGCACCTCGCGGACACCGAGCACCTGCTCGCGGACGCGGTCGAGGCGCACCGAGGGGCCGCCCGCGACCTCGTGCTGGCCGAGCGGTCGCTGGAGGGCCTCGCGCGGGCCGTGCCCCGGCTCGTCGCGCACGAGCGGGCGCTCGACCCGCTGCGGGAGGCGGCCCGTGACGCCCGCGCGCTCGCGGACCTGTGCGCGGGCGACAACGACCGCGGCATCCCGCTGTCGACGTACGTCCTCGCCGCACACCTCGAGCAGGTCGTCTCCGCCGCCAACGGCCGGCTGGAGCGCATGAGCGAGGGCCGCTACACGCTCGTGCACGTCGACGAGGGTGAGGACCGCCGTCGACGCGCCGGTCTCGGGCTCGCCGTGCTCGACGCGTGGACCGGTGCGCAGCGCCCGGCGGGCACGCTGTCCGGCGGCGAGACGTTCCTCGCGAGCCTCGCGCTCGCGCTCGGCCTCGCCGACGTCGTGACCGCGGAGGCCGGCGGCACCCGCATCGACGCCCTCTTCGTCGACGAGGGCTTCGGCACGCTGGACCCCGAGGCGCTCGACCGGGCGATGGACGTGCTCGACGGGCTGCAGGAGCACGGTCGGGTCGTCGGTCTCGTCAGCCACGTCGAGGAGCTGCGGCGTCGCGTCCCCCGCCAGCTGCACGTCCGGCGCGAGCGGCACGGCTCGACCGTCGTGGTCGACCTCGCCGGGGAGACCGCGCCCCCCGCCGTCGGGGCCGGGTGAGCCGAGACGGGCCGGACGGCGGGTACGTCTGACAGACGGTAGTGAGGTTTGCGACTATGCGTCACCATGCAGGCCGCCGTCGTCGATGCCTTCACCGACCACGCGTTCGCGGGCAACCCCGCGGCGGTCGTCTGGCTGCCGGAGGGCAGCCGCTCGCCGTCCCCGGAGTGGATGCAGGCCGTCGCCTCGGAGTTCGCCCTGTCGGAGACGGCCTTCGTCAGCCCGCTCGGCCCCGACCAGTACCGGCTGCGCTGGTTCACGCCGTCGGTCGAGGTGGAGCTGTGCGGGCACGCGACCCTCGCGACCGCGCACTGGCTCCTGGAGACGGGCCGCCAGCGCGGACCCATGACGTTCCGCACGATGTCCGGTCGGCTCGCCGCCGCCGGGAGACCGGGTCTCGTGAGCATCGACCTGCCGCTGCTGCCGGTCACCGACGTCCGCGCCCCCGACGGCTTCGACCAGGCGATCGGCTTCGTCAGCCACGAGCTCCTCGGCTTCACCGGGCAGTCCGAGGCGCTGCAGCGCAACGCCCTCGTGCTCGTCGACGCGGTCGACCTGCGCGACCTGCACCTCAACCTGCGCAGGCTCGAGCGGCTGCCGCTCGGCGGGGTCATCGTCACCGCCGCCGCCGACGAGGTGGCCGCGGCGAAGGGTGTCGACGTGCTCAGCCGCTACTTCGCCCCGGCGCTCGGCATCGACGAGGACCCCGTCACCGGATCCGCCCACAGCACCCTGGCCGCGTACTGGTGCGCCGAGCTCGGCCGGCGCACGTTCCGCGCCGCGCAGGTGTCGCCGCGCGGCGGCGTGCTCGACGTCGAGCTCGACGACAGCGGCGAGGAGCCGGTCACCCGGCTCACCGGGGGCGCCGTCACCACCATGGAGGTCACCCTCCGGGTCTGAGGCCCGAGGTCGCCCCCGGGTCCACCGCCACCTCGAACCACACCCGCTGCCCGCTCGTCGTCCGCTGGCTGCCCCACGCGTCGGCGAGGTCCGCGACGATGCTGAGCCCGCGCCCGCGGGTCGCGCCGAGCGGCAGCTCGTGCGGCTGGGCGACGCCGTGCGCCCCGCGGTCGCTCACCGTCACGAGGACCCGGCCGTCCCCGGCCCGCACCGTGACCTCCGCCGGCGAGCGCGCGTGCACGACGGCGTTCGTCACCAGCTCCGACAGGGCGACCTCGAGGTCCGCGACGCGGTAGGTCACGTCCCAGCCCCGAAGGACCTCCCCGAGCCAGCGGCGGCCCTCGCGCGCCGCGGAGGCCACGGGCGGCAGCACGCGGCGCGCCGTCCGGTAGCGCCCCGAGGTGCGCGCGGCGGCCAGCAGCGCGACGTCGTCGCTCGTGCCCGGGCCGTAGTGCTGCAGCAGCTGGCTGCACAGGGCGAGGGGGTCGGCGTCCGGGTGCGCCGCCACGACCCGCAGCAGCTCGTCCAGGGAGTCCCCGAGCGACTCGTCCCGGCGCTCCACGAGGCCGTCGGTGAGCAGGAGCAGGAGGTCGCCGACCTCGAGGCGGAAGTCGTGGTCCGGGCGCTCCCCGGCGATGCCGAGGGGCGGCCCGGCGGGCAGCTCGAGGAGGCGCGGCGCCTGGTGGACGCCGTCGACCGGGGCCGGGCGCAGCACCGGCGGCAGGTGGCCCGCGCTGGCCGCGCACGCCTCCCCGGTCAGGGGGTCCAGCAGCACGTAGCAGACCGTCACGAAGTGCCCGGCGCTCAGCGCGTCGCTGGAGTCGGCCATGCCCTCGAACAGGTCGCTGCTCGTGCGCAGCACGTGCCGCGGCGAGGGGTCGGTGAGCGCCACCGCCCGGATCGAGGAGCGGACCTGTCCCATGACGGAGCTCGCGAGCACGCCCTGCCCCATGGCGTCGCCGAGCACGAGGGCGAGACGGCCGTCGGACACCCGGAAGGCGTCGTAGAAGTCGCCGCCGACCGTGGCCCGGGCGGCGCCGGGCTCGTGCCGCGCGGCGACGAGCAGCTGCTCGTGCTGCGGCAGGTTGTCCGGCAGCAGGCTGCGCTGCAGCAGCTGGGCGGCCGAGCGCTCCTCCTCCAGCACCCGCGCGCGGCGCAGGGCCCGGCCCACGAGCTCCGCGCAGCCGTCCATGACGAGCAGCTGCGCGGCGTCCGGCTCGACGTCCTCGCACGCGTACGCGAGCACCCCGGTTCGGTCGCGGCCGGGCCGCGCTCCGGGCGCGAGGCGGAAGGGGAACAGCGCGACCGACCGCACCTGCCGGTCGATGGCGTCGGCGACGTCACCGAGCCACTGCCGCAGCACCTGGCCGTCGTGCACCCGGTCGCGCACGTCGGGGCGCGGGGCGAGCGCGTCCCACGCCCCGTCGCCCCCCCCGGCCGTGCCACGCGCGGAGGCGGACCGCCCGGGCAGCGGCTGCCACAGCGGCGGCAGCCGCTCGGCGGCCGGGTCGGCGAGGTCGGCCGAGGACGCGCGGACCGTCACCCAGCCGTCCCGCGAGCTGTCCTGCAGCGCGAGCCGGACGTACGTGGCACCGAGGTCGGTGACACCGTGGCGCAACGTGGCGCGGACGACGTCGTCGACCGTGACGGCGTCGGACAGGACGGCCGCGAGCGCGGCCACGCGGTCGACCGCGGTGACGGCGTGCGTCGTCTCGACCGCGACCAGCAGCGTGCCCGCGATCCGGCCGTCGCGGTCGCGCACCCGCGAGAAGCCGCGGGTGAGCGCGGGCGGTCGGGACCCGTCCACGACCGGCGGGGCGCCGTCCGGGGAGCCCTCCGGGGACGACCCCGCCAGGGGCACGAGGCTGTCCATGGTGAAGAAGGGCAGCCCGTGGGCGAAGGAGCGGCGCACCGCGTCGCCCATGCCCGGCACCGCCCACACCGGCCCGAACACGTCGGCGGCCGGCCGGCCGTACGCGCCGGGGTGCCGTTCGCCGAGCAGCGCCGCGAACGGCTCGTTGTACAGCAGCAGGTGGTCGTGGCCGTGGGCGTAGGCCATCGGCACGGGCGAGGCGAGGACGGTGTCGAGCACCGCCACGAGGGCCGGGTCGTCGCACGAGTCCCCGAGCGCGGCCGCCGTGCGGTCCCCGGGCACGCCGAGGGGCGTGGCGGGGAGCTCGGGACGCACCCGGTCACTGTGCCGCAGGCTCCGGCGGACCGCGCGTCCGCACGGACGCGCCCGCGGACGGACGGGCTGCCGACGGTCCCCGGCCCGTTGCCTAGGCTGCCGACGTGCCGACGCCCCCTGCCGGTCCGACCGCGGACGACGCGGACCTGTCCGTGCTCCGCGACGCCGTCGCCCGCCTGCGGGACGAGGTCGCCGGGCTGCAGGAGGCGCGCCACCGCCGGGCGGTCATCGAGCAGGCCAAGGGCGCCCTCATGGCGACACGTGGCGGGGACGCGGACGAGGCGTTCGACCACCTGCGCCGGGTCTCGCGCCAGAGCAACCGGCGCGTCGTCGACGTCGCCGCCGACGAGCTCGCGCGGCTGGGCGCGGGTGCCGTCCGCCCCGTCCAGGCCACGACGACCGCGGGCACCACCCTGGGCGCCCTCGCGGACGGGCGCGTCCACGGCACCGTCGAGGGTGCCCTCGACGGTGCCGCTGAGGCTCCCGCTGACGGAGCCGCCGACGACGGCGCGGCCGGCACCGCGGGCCCGCCGCGGAGGGCGACCATCCCGCCGCTCGGGCTCCGGCCCGGTCGGCGGGACACCCCGCGCGCTGCGCCCGCCGACCGGGCGGCCGGCGAGCCGCACCCGCGACCCACCACGACGGCGCCGACGCTGCCGTCGCGGGAGGAGCGCGACCGCAGGCTCGTGCTCCTGGAGGTGGCCGCCCGCGGGTCGGCCACCGTCGACGAGCTCGCGCGCTCCTTCGCCCGGCTGTGCTCGTGGCCCGCGCCGCCCGACGAGCTCGTCGTCCAGCGGATCGGGGCCGGCGGCACGCTCGACCTCGTGGCCGCCGTCGGCTTCCCCGCCGACTTCGAGGTCCGCTGGCACCAGGTCCCGCTCGGCATCGACATGCCCGTCGGGCACACCGGGCGGACGGGGGAGGCCGTCTTCGTCGAGGACGCCGCCGAGGTCGCCGACCGCTGGCCGGCGCTCGCCTACGAGGACGTCCACGCGTGCGCCGTCCTGCCCGTCGTCGTGCAGGACGTGCTGGTCGCCGTGGTCGGTCTCGGGTGGCGGCGGGCGACCCGCATGAGCGGGCACGACCGGCGCATGATGGGAGCCGCGGTCGCGACGGTCACGGAGTCGCTGGTCCGTCTGCTGCCCGGCGGCGGGGTCGAGCCGCTGCTGGCGGGCTGGACGGCACCCGAGGAGGAGCCCGCGGTCCGGACGGCGCTGGACGCCGTCATCGAGGAGGCGGTGCTGCTGCTCCCGGTGGTCGCGGAGCGCGACCTGCGGCTCGTGTGGTGGAACGACGCCGCGAGGTCGCGCGCGGGGGCGGTGACGGGCGGCCGCGTCAGCGAGGTGGCACCGCACGTCGTCGGCAGCGACCTGTGGGGCGCCTGCCAGCACGTGCTGCGGCACCGTTCCCGGGCGGACCTCCGCACGTCGTCGTGGTGGTGGCGGACGGCCGAGGACGGGCACCCGCACAGGGTGCGGGTCGCGTCGATGTGGAACGGCCTGCTCGTCGCCCGCTGCTGACCCGCCGCCCCTTGTCGGCGGCACCCGGGCGCCGCCCGGTCAGCGCGTGCGCGCGACCACGTCGGGCGCCGTCTCCGGCATCCGGAGCGCCGCCACGCCCGCGACGCCCACGACGACGGCGCTCACCGCGAAGGCGAGCGGGTACCCGCTCGCGTCCGCGAGCGCGCCGGCCGCGAGCGGGCCGACGACCGCGCCCAGGTCGCTCGCCATCTGCAGCGCCGCGACCCGGCCGCCGGTCCGGCCGACGTCGGCGACGAGCGCGCCGGGCGCACTGGCGAGGAACGCGGCGCCCACCCCGAAGCCGGCCATGCCGACCGCGGCGAGCACGAGCCCGACCGTCCCGGTCACCGGCACGGCGAGCAGCCCGACGAAGCCGGCCCCGAGCCACGAGCCGAGCAGCAGGGCCGGGCGACGCCCGCGGGTGTCGGCCAGCCCGCCCGCCAGACGCAGCGTGACGCCCTGCGCGACCGCGCCGAGCAGCAGCACGACACCCGCGAGCGTCGCGCTGCCGCCGAGGTCGACGACGTAGAGCGTGACGAGCGAGTTGCGCACCCCGAAGAGCATCCAGCCGACCCCGAGGTTCGCGACGAGGGCGACGGCCAGCACGGGGTGCAGCAGCAGCCGGCGCGCCGCGGCCAGGCGCTCGGGCAGCGGCACCGCGGCCGCCGCGGCGGCCTGCTCCTGCGGCGGCGGGGAGGGCAGGCCGAGGCGGGCGACGAGCGCGGCGACGACGAGCGTCGTGCCGTACGTGACGAACGGCAGCCAGACCGCGACGTCGGTCAGCAGGCCGCCGAAGGCCGGCCCCACCATGCCCCCGAGCAGGAAGCCGCCCTGGAACGTCGCGGTCGCCCGCGCCCGGGCCCGCTCGGGCGCGACCCGCAGCAGCAGGGTCACCGCCGCGATCGTGAACGCGGCGGAGCCGACCCCGCCCGCGGCGCGCAGGAGCACGAAGACCGGGAAGGAGGGCGCGAACCCCGCGACGCCGCTGGTGACGGCGACGGTGAGGCAGCCCGCGACGAGCACGGGCCGCTCGCCCCAGCGCGTGACCAGGCGGCCGCCCAGCGGGCCGGTGACGAGGCGGAAGAACGCGAAGGCGCTGACGGCGAGCCCAACGGCGGTGCGGCCCACCCCGAAGGAGTCCGCGAAGAGGGCGATGGCCGGCACCACGATGCCGAAGCCGAGGGCGACGACGAACGCGACGGCGGCCAGCACCCACACCGGTGCCGGCAGCCCGGGCGCGCCGCCGGGTGCGTCGGGCGGCTGCGAGGCGCCCGAGGCGCGCGTGCCCGACACGCCGCGAACCGTAGCCCGCGTCGGGCACGGGCGGCGGCGCGACGTCGGGACGCGACGTCGGGGCGGGCCGTCGACGCACGGTCGGGCTACGATCATGCCCGCCGCGAGACCGTCGGCGAGGACGCCGCGAGGCGACGTGCCCGGAGGACCCGGCGTGCCCGTTGACCCCCTCGCTCCGAACAGGGCACGACCCGTCGAGCCGGCCGCCCGGGCGACGCTGGACGGCGGCCCCCACGAGCCGTGGCCGGACTTCGCGTCGGTGGCCGTCGCGCGCGACGTGCTCGGCGAGGGCGCCGACGACCCGACGCTGCGGGCGGTGCTCGACCTCGTCATGGTCTCCCCGGTCCCCATGGCGTACGCGCACGGGGCCCGGCACCGCCTGCTGTTCAACGCCGCGTACGCCACCTTCCTCACGCAGGACCCGCGCGACGCCTACGGCCGCCCGGCCGCCGAGGTGTGGGCCGAGGCGTGGGACCTGCCGGGGGTCGGCGACCGGGTCCGCCACGTCTACGCGACCGGTGAGACCTTCTACGAGGCCGACACCCTCCTCCCGCTGCTGCCAGACCGCTCGGGAGGGCGGCGCGAGGGCCGCTTCACCCGCGGCTACCTGCCCGTGCGCGACGGCGACGGCGCCGTGAGCGGCATGCTGACGGTCGCCGTCGAGACGACGGGGACCGCGCACGCCGTCGACCTGCTCGGCCGCTTCTCGGCCGCGCTGGCGAGCGCCGCGACGCTGGACGACGTCGCTCGGCTCGTGCTCCGCTTCGGGACCGGCCTGCTCGGTGCGGACTACGTGCGCCTGTGCGTGATCGGCCCGGGGGAGGTGCCGGTCACGGTCCGCGGCCTCGTCGACGAGGCCCCGGACGAGTCGCCCGACCCGCTGCCGCCGCTGTGGCACGCGCTGCCGCCCGTGCCGGCGGCCGCGTGGCGGGCGGTGGTCGACGGCGCCACGCTCGCGGGCGACGAGGCCCGCGACTGGCTGCTCGCCGTCCTCGACCGCCGCGCCGACCGGGTCGACCGCGACCAGCGCGAGCTGCAGGTGCTCCCGCTCGTCACCGACCGGGACCCGGACGGCGAGGAGGGCGTCGGCGACGCGGCCGCGGCGGGGGAGCGGGGCGGCCACCGGCGCCCCCGGCACCGGCTCCTCGGCGCGCTCGTCGTCGGCCACGACGGCCCGGTCGCCCTGGCCGAGCAGCTGCTGCTCACCGGGTGCGTGCACGTGCTCGTCCGGGCGGTGCAGCGCGCCCGCCGCCTGGAGGAGGAGCGCTCCGTGGCCCAGGTGCTCCAGCGCAGCCTCCTGCCCGACACCCTGCCGCAGCCGGAGCGCATGCTGCTGACCGGTCGCTACGAGCCCGCGCCCGGCACCACCGACGTCGGCGGCGACTTCTACGACGCGTTCGAGGTGTCGGAGGACCGGGTCGCGCTCGTCATCGGCGACGCCATGGGCCACGGCGTCGTCGCGGCCTCCGTCATGGGCCAGGTCCGCACGGCGGTACGGGCCGCGGCCCTGACGGACCCCGCGCCGGCGAGCGTGCTCGCGGCGAGCAGCGCCCTGCTCCGCTCGCTGGAGGCCTCGAGCGACGCCTTCAGCGCCGGGTTCTTCGTCACCGTGACGTACGTGCTCGTCGACCCCCGGACCGGCACGGCGTGCACGGCGAGCGCCGGTCACGCCCCACCGCTGGTGCGCCGCGCGGGCGAGGCCACCGCGGAGTGGGTCGACGTGCGGCCGGGGCCGCCGCTCGGCGTGGCGGCCCCGGTCGGCCCCTCCGAGGACCAGCACCCGGCGACGGACTTCGAGCTGGGGGTGGGGGACCTGCTCCTGCTCGTCACCGACGGCCTCGTCGAGCGGCGGCACGAGTCGCTCACGACGAGCATGGCCCGCCTGGCCGAGGAGGTCGGTGCGGCCCCCGGCGACGACCCGTTCCGGCTGTGCAGCGACCTCATCGACCGCTACGCGCGCACGAGCGGGGACGACGTGGCCGTCCTGGCCGCGACCCGGACCGGCTCGGCCTACCGCTCGGCCCGCACGACCCTGCCGACGGAGCACACGGCCGTGCGCGCCGCGCGCGCCTGGGTCGACGCGTGCCTCGACTCCTGGGGCGTGCCGGCCCGCCGCGACGACGTGCTGCTCGCGGTGAGCGAGCTCGTGACGAACGCGGTCGTGCACGCGCGGACCTCGTCGGAGCTGTCGGTGCGTCTCGGTGAGGGTCGCCTGCTCGTGACGGTGGCCGACCACGGGACCAAGGGACGGGCGGTCGCCCGCGACGTGCCCGACGAGGCCACCCGCGGCCGCGGGCTGCGGCTGGTCGCCGAGCTCGCCGACGCGTGGGGCAGCCAGCGGACCAGCAGCGGCCAGCGCGTGTGGTTCGAGGTCACGGTCTGACGGGTGCGGACGGTCGGGCCGGCGCTCACGCGCCGGCGCGCCACGGCGTCGCGGGCAGGCCGGGGGTGTCGACGCGTGTGCTGAACAGCCGACCCGACAGGGGGTGCTCCTGCCGCTGCTCGTCGTCGAGCTCCGCGGCCGCGGTCGTGACGACGAGGGTCCGCAGGTCGTCCCCGGCCAGGGCCATGCTCGTGGTGTTGGGCGCCGGCACGCGGACGACGTCGGCGAGCGTGCCGTCCGGTGCGTAGCGGCGCACCTGCCCGGCTCCGAACAGCGCGACCCACAGGTGGTCGTCGGCGTCGACGGTGATGCCGTCGGGGAGGAGGTCGTCGAGGACCAGGTGCGCGCGGCGCGGGCCGGTCGCCCCGGTGGCCGGGTCGTGGTCGCGGACGAGGACCGTGTGGCGCGTGGTGTCGACGCTGAACAGCCGCCGCCCGTCCACCGACCACGCGATGCCGTTGGCCTGGCCGAGGTCGTCGTCGAGGGTCGTGAGGGAGCCGTCGGCCTCCAGGCGCACGAGCACCTCGCGCGTGCTGCCTCCCGCCAGCGACAGGGTGCCGACGAGCAGCCGGCCGGCGGGGTCGGTGGCCGCGTCGTTGCAGCGGCGCCCGCTGCCGGCGGGCACGACCCGGACGCCGCGGGTGACGGCGCCGTCCGCGTCGAGCAGCAGGACGTGCTCCTGCCCGGCCAGCACGAGCCCGCCGTCCTCCCGCGGCAGCGCCGCCCCGACCTGCTCCCCGAGCACCGTCCGCGACGTCACCTCGACGAGGCCGCGGTCGTCCAGCCGGCCCCTGTGCACCGCTCCGGCGTGGATGTCGACCCACAGCAGGCGCCCGGCGGCGGCGTCCCACCGGGGACCCTCACCCAGGCGGTACGTCTCCTCGCCGGCCACCGTCGCCTCGCTCGTCCTCACCACGGCGCCCACCGTGCCAGAGCGCCGCAGCGGGCGGCCCGCCACCGCACCGTCGCGGCCCCGCGGAGGTCCGGGGCACCGGCCCCCCGGGTTCGTCGGTGCACCCGGCGGAATAGGGGCGCCGGTGCCCTGGTTCGCCAGGCGTGACCGTGGACGCCCGCCCCTCCGGCCCTGCCCCCCGCCTCCCCGGCGACGCACCCCCCTCGATGGCCCGCACCGCGCTCGTGCTCGGCGTCTTCGTCGCGATCGGGCCGCTCACGATCGACATGTACCTGCCGGCCCTGCCGACGATCGCCACCGAGCTGCAGACCACCGAGGCGGCGGTGCAGCTCACCCTCACCGGCACCCTCGTCGGCCTCGCGCTCGGCCAGCTCGTCATCGGGCCCCTGTCGGACGCCTTCGGTCGGCGGCTGCCGCTGCTCGCGGGCACGGCGCTGCACGTCGTCGCATCCCTGCTCATCATGCTCGCCCCCGACATCGTCACCCTCGGTGTGCTGCGCGTGCTGCAGGGCGTCGGCACCGCGGCGGGCGCGGTCGTCGCGCTCGCGGTCGTGCGCGACCTGTACTCCGGCCGTGCCGCGGCGACCATGCTGTCGCGGCTGTTCCTCGTCATGGGGGCGGCCCCGGTCCTCGCGCCCACCATCGGCGGGGAGGTGCTGCGCGTCACCTCGTGGCGGGGCGTCTTCGCCCTGCTCGCGCTGTACGGCGTCGCGCTCGTCGTGCTCGGCAGCATCGCGCTGCGGGAGACGCTGCCCCCGGAGCGCCGCCGCTCCAGCCGGCCGCTGGCCACCGTGCGCACCTACGGCGGTCTGCTGCGCGACCGCGCCTACGTCGGCCTGGTCGTCGTCGCGGGTCTCACCATGGCCGGGCTGTTCAGCTACGTGGCGGGCTCGTCGTTCGTGTACCAGGGCGAGTTCGGGCTCGACGAGCAGCAGTTCGGCCTGCTGTTCGGCGCGGGGGCGTTCTGGCTCATCGCGGCGACCCAGCTCAACCCGGTGCTGCTGCGCCGCTGGTCGCCGGCGACGCTGCTGCTCGCCGGCACCGTCGGCGGCGCGCTCGCGGGGGCGAGCGGTCTCGCCCTCGCCGCGACCTCGACCGGCGGCCTGCTCGGGGTCGTCCTGCCGCTGTGGGCGGTGCTCTTCGCGGTCGGGCTCGCCCTGCCCAACGCCCCGGCCCTCGCGCTCACGCGCCACGGGGAGGCCGCGGGTGCCGCGGCCGCGGTGCTCGGCGCCGTGCAGTTCGGCGTCGGGGCCCTCGTGTCGCCGCTGGTCGGCGTGCTCGGCAACGACGCCCTCGCGATGGGCGCCGTCATCCTCGTCGCGCTCCTGCTCGCCCTCGTCGTCCTCGTGACGGTCGTGCGCCCGTGGCGCCTCGCCGACCCGGACGCCCCGGTGGCGCCCGGCGAGCGCGAGGCCGTCCCGGCCACCGCCCACTGACCACCGCCCGCTGAGCGCCGCCCGTTGAGCAGCGCCCCCTGACCAGCGCCCGCCGACCGGGGCGCCCGCACCCCACGGCGCGGGCGCTCAGGGTCGCGGCGGCAGGGGCGGCGGGACCCGGGACGGTCGGGTCGCGACGTCGGCCGGACGCAGCGGCTCGTGGTCGGCGAGCGCCGCGAGCACGAGGCGGAGCGCCTCGGCCAGCTGCGGGTCGCGGCCGGCGGCCCAGTCCCCGGGCGTGACGACGACCTCGACGTCGGGGTCGACCCCGTGGTTCTCCACGTCCCAGCCGGGGCCGGCGAACCACGTCGCGTACCGCGGCTGCGTGACGCCGGTGCCGTCGACGAGGGAGTAGCGGCCGTCGATGCCGACCACGCCGCCCCACGTGCGGGTGCCGACCACGGGACCGAGCCCGCGCAGTCGCACGACCTGCGTGACGATGTCGCCGTCGGAGCCGGCGTTCTCGTCGCTCAGGCACACGAGCGGCCCGCGCCGCGCGTGCGCGGGGTAGGAGAACGGCTGCCAGCCGCGGCCCACCTGCCAGCCGAGGACGGTCCGGGCGAGCCGCTCCACGACCAGCTGCGAGACGTGACCGCCGCCGTTGCCGCGCACGTCGAGCAGCACGGCGTCCCGTTCGACCTCGCGCCGCAGGTCGCGGTGCAGCTGCGCCCAGCCCTCGGCCATCATGTCGGGCACGTGCAGGTAGCCGACCCGGCCGTCCGTCGCCTCGTGCACGTGGCGGCGCGTGTCCGCGACCCACGCCTGGTAGCGCAGCGGCTCCTCGTCGTCCAGCGGCACGACGACGACCCGACGGGGCGCACCGTCGCCGCCCGGGACCACGTCGAGCTCGACGGGGGTGCCCGCCGCGCCGACGAGCAGCGGGCCGGGGCCGCGCCCGTTGACCGCGCGGCCGTCGACGCGGGCGAGGACGTCGCCGGCCCGCACCCCGCCGCCGGGCGCGGACAGCGGCGAGCGGGCCCGCCCGACCGACGTCTCGCCGGGCAGCACGCGCGCGACCCGCCACCGGCCGTCGGGGTCGCGGCGCAGGTCCGCCCCGAGGCGGCCGAGGCGGCGCGCGGCCTCGACCGGCCGCTCCGGCGGCACCTCGTAGGCGTGGGAGGTCCCGAGCTCGCCGAGGACCTCCCACAGCAGGTCCGACAGGTCGTCGCGGGAGCCGAGGCGCTCCAGCAGCGGCCGGTACCGCCCGAGCACCCCGTCCCAGTCGATCCCGGCCAGGTCCGGCGCCCAGAAGTGGTCGCGCACGAGGCGGCCGTTCTCCTCGAACATCTGCCGCCACTCGGTGAGCGGCACGACGCTCGCGCGCACGCGGTCCAGGTCGACGGCGACCCGGTGGGGCGGGGCGTCCTCGGCGCCCGTCGGCCGGCCGGCCGGCACCACGAGGAGCGTCTCGCCGTCGCGGACGGCGAGCCGGTGCCCGTCACCGCTCGCCGCGACGGCGTCGGCCGCCTCCGCGAGCACGACGTGCTCGCCCGTGCCGAGGTCGACGCGCTCGAGCGCGGCCCGCGGCCGCTCCGCCGCCGGTCGGGGCAGCTGCTCGCCGAGCTCCCCGAGCCCGGGCTCCCGCCGCCACACGAGGCCGCCGGCCACCGCGCGCAGGTCCCGCACCCGGCCGGTCGGGACCGGGACGGGGACCACGCGCTCCACGAGGCCGTCCAGGTCGACCGCGGTGACGGCCGACCCGCCGTCGGGCTCGCGAGCCGGCTGCCCCGTGGTGTGCCCGGGGTCCGGCGCGGGACGACCGCCGGGCCGCGGGTCGAAGGGGGAGGCCGCGTCGCGGGTCAGCGGCAGCAGGTACGGCCGGACCCCGGCGGTGAAGGCGAGGTCGAAGACGATGTCGTCGTACACGGGGTCGAAGGTCCGTCGCGACAGGAAGGCGAGGTGGCGGCCGTCGGTCGTGAAGACGGGCTCGGCGTCGGTGAAGCGCAGGGGGGTGGCCTCGACGACGAGGTCGCCGTCGTCCCCGCCGCCGTCGTCCCCGCCGCCGTCGGGCGCGGGGCCGCGCAGGCGCGCGAGCCGGATCTGGCTGAGCGGCTCCGGACCGGGGGCGCACCACGCGAGCCAGCCGGAGCACGGGCTGAAGGCGAGGTGCGTCGGACCGTCGTCGCTCGTGCGGTCGAGCACCCGCCACGGGTCGGCGTCGGCGCCGGACGTGAGGTCGACGACCACGAGCCGGCCGTCGTGGGTGCCGACCGCGGCGGTGCGCCCGTCAGGGCTCAGCGCGAGGTCGCGGGCCCGGCCGAGCCGCCCCGTGGCCAGGCGCCGGGGCTCCGCGTCGCCCGCGACGACGCAGACGGCGTCCTCGCCCTCGGCGTCGTCGACCCACGCGACGACGAGGTCGTCGTCCTCGCCGACGGCCCGCACGAGCCGGGCCCGCGCCCCGTCGGGGACCGGCAGGGCGCGCGCGGGGCCGTCCTGCGTCGCGGCGACGTGGACGCCTCCGCGCACGCCGAGCACGACCCGGCGGCCCCGGCGGTCGAGGGCGACGTCGTCGAGGTGCCGTGCGACGGGGACGGGCTGCGCGACGGTGACCGACCGCGGCCCTCCCGTCGACACCTCGAGCCGGCGCGGTCGCGAGGCCCGCCCGAGGTCCTCCAGCAGCCACAGCTCGCCGCCGCACGCGTAGACGACGCGCTCGCCGTCGGTGCTCGCCTGCCGGGCCCAGAAGCCGTCGTGGTCGGTGTGCCGGCGCAGGTCCGAGCCGTCGGGGCGGACGGAGTACACGTTGCCGTGGCCCTCGTGGTCGGACAGGAACGCGACGCGGCCACCGACGACCATGGGGTGCACGAGCTGCCCGTCGAGGTCCGGGCGCAGCGGCTCGAACGCGGCGCTGCCGTCGCCGGTGTCGTCGGTCGCGGCCCACAGCCGCGACGCCGTCCCGCCGCGGTACCGCTTCCACCACGCGTAGTCGCGGCGCCGGCCGCCGAAGCCCCGCGAGAGCACCGTGAGCCCCGTCGCGTCGCGCGCGAGGCCGGTGACCGGGCCGTACGGCAGCACCGGCGCCGGGCCCCCGTCGAGGGGGACCGCGCGGGCCCACGTGCGCGAGCGCTGCGGCTGGTCGACCGCCGTGGCCGCGACGACGGCGCCGTCGTGCCAGCCGAGGACGCGCAGGTGGGTGTCGCCCCACCACGTCAGCCGGTCCGCGCCACCGCCGTCGACCGCCGCGGCCACGACGTCGGGGGCGCCGTCCCGGCCGCTCACCCACGCGACGCGGGTGCCGTCGGGCGACAGCACGGGGTACGCCACCGGCGCCCGGTCCGCCGAGAGCCGCTCGGCGCGCCCGGGCCCGGCACCGGCGAGGTCCACGAGCCAGACGTCGTCCTCGGCCGCGAGCGCGAGGCGCTCACCGGCGAGCGACGGGAACCTCAGGTACCCCTGCATGCCCGCACCCTACGGACGGCGGGGACCTCGGTCCCACCTCGGCGACGCGCGTGCGGAAGCGACGGCGCTACGGCGGTGCGGTGCCGCCGTCGGTGCGTGTCGCGGCCCCGGAGCGCCACTCGACGATGACGGTGGTCGCGTCGTCCTGCAGCTGGCCGTGCTGGTGCCGCAGCAGCGCCCGGTTGAGCCGGCGGAGCGTCTCCGCGACCGGTCGTCCGTCGGCGTCCTCGCGCACGAGCAGGTCGACGAGGCGCTCGACGCCGAAGAACGTGCCGGCCTCGTCGCGCGCCTCGGTGACGCCGTCGGTGTGCAGGAGGAGGCGGTCGCCGGGCTGCAGCCGCTCGGAGACCACCTCCGGCGGGCCGTCGAACAGCCCGAGGCCGATCGGCACCCCGACCGCGGTGTCGAGCCGCTTGACGACACGGCCCTCGCGCAGCAGGAGCGCGGGCGGGTGCCCGCACGTCACCCACGACCACGTGCCGCTCGGCACGTGCAGCTCGCCGACGACGCCGGTGAGGAACTTGTCCGCCCCGAACTGCGTCGCGACGACGCGGTCGGCCGTGAGCACCCGCTGCGGCAGCGGCACCGAGGAGCGGCGCGTGTTGCGCAGCACCGACAGCGCCACCGAGGCCAGCAGGGTCGCCTCCAGGCCGTGGCCCATGGCGTCGAGCAGCGCCACGTGGGCGACGTCGCCGTCGAGGGAGTAGTCGAAGGAGTCGCCCGCCACCTCGGTGGCCGGCACGAGCACGCCGGAGATCGACACCTCCGGTGCGACGAAGGTGAGCGGCGGGAGCAGGCTCCACTGCAGCTCGGCGGCCACGCTGAGGCGCGCCCGGCGCCGGGTCCGCTCGACGGCGTCACCGTAGGCGCCGCGGGTGAGGACGAGCTCGGCGAGCAGGGTCGCGACGTCGCGCGCGTCGAGCAGGAAGCCGGGGTCCGCCTCCTCGCCGGGCGGCAGCCGCAGGCACAGCACCCCGAGCCGTTCGGTGCCGTTGAGGACGGGCGTCCACACGGTCGACACGTCGCCGACGGTGCTCACGTGGGGGCGCACGTCGCTGTACACGACACCCGGCACCGTGCCCTCGATCGCCACGGCGTCGGTCGGGGCACCGGTGCGGGTCGTGTCGTCGAGGAGGGGGACGAGCCACTCCTGCTCGTAGTCGGCGAGGAGCAGGGCACCGTCCTGCACCCCGAGGTGCGTCAGGCCGGCGCGAACCAGCTCGGGGAGGTCCCCGGGGGAGGCGAGGTGAGAGGAGCGGAGCAGCGTGCGGATCGCCGCGAGGGCGCGGTCGTCACGCTCGTGCACGCTGCCTCCCGGGCCTCGCCGCCGCGGCCGCGGGCCGGCCGCTGCCGCGACCGTACGCCACGGCGCCGGTGGGGGCGCGGGTCAGGTGCTGGTCAGGTGCGCGTCAGGCGCGGGCGAGGACCACGAGCAGGACGCCCGTGAAGTGCGCGGCGAAGGCGAGGACGGTCGCCGCGTGGAAGATCTCGTGGAAGCCGAACACCTTCGGGAAGGGGTCGGGGCGCTTGAGGGCGTAGACGACCGCGCCGCCGGAGTACAGCAGTCCGCCCGCGGCGAGCAGCGAGACGACGAGCAGGCCGCCGCCGGCGTACAGGCCGGGCATGAACCACACCGCGGTCCAGCCGAGCACGATGTAGATGGGGGTGTACAGCCACCGCGGCGCCCCGACCCACAGCACGCGGAACGCGATGCCGAGCGCCGCGCCGCCCCACACCAGGCACAGCAGGAGGGTGGCCTGGTCGCGCGGCAGCAGCAGGACCGAGAACGGCGTGTAGGAGCCCGCGATGAGCAGGAAGATGCTCGAGTGGTCCAGCCGCTTGAGCAGGACCCGCGTCCGCTCCGACCACCGGCCGCGGTGGTACGTCGCGCTGACCGCGAAGAGCGTCGTCGTGCAGACCGTGAAGACGACCGTCGCCGCCCGAGAGGCCGTGTCCGGCGACAGGGCGACGAGCAGCAGCCCGCCGAGCAGCGCGAGCGGGGCCGTGCCCAGGTGCAGCCAGCCGCGCAGCAGCGGCTTGACCATGGCGGCGACCTGCTGGTGCGTCGGCAGGGACACCGCGGGCGCGACGTGCGACGAGGGGCTCACGGGCACCACTCTAACCTACGTTTGCGTAACCTACGCGAGCGTAGGTTACGTGCGAGGTCTCCGGTGTCGGCCCTCGGGACCGCGCTCCATCCGCGGCGACGCCGTCCGGGCCCCCGGCTCGGCCGTCGGGGCTGCACTGCAGGACCGGGGGCACGGTCCGGGCGGTAGCGTGGGCGCGGCCACGGGGTGTGTCCGGAGGAGGTGCCGTGGGCGTTCGCGTGCTCGCCTACCGGGCGTACCAGCGGCTGCTCCGCTCGCGGCTGGCGCCGGCGGCGCTGCCGCGCCACGTCGGCGTCATCATCGACGGCAACCGCCGGTGGGCGAAGGCGTACGGCACGACCACCCGGCACGGTCACGCCGCGGGCGCCGACAAGGTCGTGGAGTTCCTCGGCTGGTGCGACGAGGTCGGCATCGACCACGTGACGGTGTGGTTGCTCAGCACCGACAACTTCACGCGCGCCTCCGACGAGGTCGACGCGCTGCTGGAGATCATCACCGACCTCGCCGACCGGCTCGCGGAGACCGGCCGCTGGCGCGTGCACCCCATGGGACGTCTCGACCTGCTGCCGGCGGCCACGGCCGCCCGGCTCAAGGAGGTCGGGGAGGCGACGGCCGCCGTCGACGGCACGACCGTCAACCTCGCGGTCGGCTACGGCGGCCGGCAGGAGATCACCGACGCCGTCCGCTCGCTGCTCGCCGAGCACGCCGCCCGGGGCACGCCGCTCGCCGAGCTCGCCGAGACCCTCGACGTCGACCACATCTCCGAGCACCTCTACACGCGCGGGCAGCCCGACCCGGACTTCGTCATCCGCACGTCCGGCGAGCAGCGGCTGTCCGGCTTCCTGCTGTGGCAGAGCGCCCACAGCGAGTACTGGTTCTGCGAGGCGTACTGGCCGGAGTTCCGCAAGGTCGACTTCTTCCGGGCGCTGCGCTCGTACTCCACGCGTCAGCGCCGTTTCGGGTCCTGAGCCGCACGTCTGCGTTCCTGTCGAGGTACGGCGTGGCGCCGACGCGCGGGTGGTGTGTGCGTGTCCTCGCCCACGCGTCCCGCGCGGCGGGTTAGCGTCGTGCCGTCGGCGCACCGCCGGCACCGGGAGGCCCGTCCATGGAGCGATCTCAGCTCCGGGGGAGGCCGGATCCGGCCTCGCGGCCGGACCGGGACCTCCACCGGACACGACCAGGGCGCGACGTGCGCCCGGGCGGGAGACGACCATGAGCGACACCCACGGCTCCGCCGCCGACGGCGGCCAGGTCACGACGTACGTGCTCGACACGTCGGTGCTCCTGTCCGACCCGGACGCCGTCCTCCGCTTCGCCGAGCACGAGGTCGTCCTCCCGGTGGTCGTCATCAGCGAGCTCGAGGCCAAGCGGCACCACCAGGACCTCGGCTACTTCGCCCGGCAGGCGTTGCGCCTGCTCGACGACCTCCGCATCGAGCACGGTCGCCTCGACGAGGCGCTGCCCGTCGGCACGGCGGGCGGGACGCTGCGCGTGGAGCTCAACCACACCGACGACTCCTGCCTGCCCGCCGGCTTCCGGCTCGGCGACAACGACACGCGGATCCTCGCCGTCGCCCGCAACCTCGCCGACGAGGGCGCCCACGTCGTGCTCGTGTCCAAGGACGTGCCGATGCGGGTCAAGGCGTCGGCCGTCGGGCTCGTCGCGGAGGAGTACCGCGCCGAGCTCGCGGTGTCGTCGGGCTGGACCGGGCTCGCCGAGCTCGACATGAGCGGCGACGACATGGCCGTGCTCTACGGCGAGGGGACCATCGAGCTCGACGAGGCGCGGGACCTGCCGTGCCACACCGGGCTCGTCCTGCACTCCGAGCGGGGCAGCGCCCTCGGCCGGGTCACCCCGGACAAGCAGGTCCGGCTCGTGCGCGGCGACACCGACGTGTTCGGCCTGCACGGCCGCAGCGCCGAGCAGCGCATCGCCATCGACCTGCTGCTCGACGACTCGATCGGCATCGTGTCCCTCGGTGGCCGCGCGGGCACCGGCAAGTCCGCTCTCGCGCTGTGCGCGGGGCTCGAGGCCGTCATGGAGCGCCGCGAGCACAAGAAGGTCATGGTGTTCCGGCCGCTGTACGCCGTCGGCGGGCAGGACCTCGGCTACCTGCCCGGCAGCGAGGCGGAGAAGATGAACCCGTGGGGCCAGGCGGTCTTCGACACCCTCGGCGCGCTCGTCTCCGACGAGGTGGTCGAGGAGGTCATGGACCGCGGCATGCTCGAGGTGCTGCCCCTCACGCACATCCGGGGCCGCTCGCTGCACGACGCGTTCGTCGTCGTCGACGAGGCGCAGTCGCTGGAGCGGAACGTGCTCCTCACCATGCTGAGCCGGATCGGGCAGAACTCGAAGGTCGTCCTGACCCACGACGTCGCCCAGCGCGACAACCTGCGCGTCGGCCGCTACGACGGCGTGGTCAGCGTCATCGAGAAGCTGAAGGGGCACCCGCTGTTCGCGCACGTCACCCTCACGCGCTCCGAGCGGAGCCCCATCGCCGCGCTCGTCACCGACGTGCTCGAGCGGCCGGAGTGACGGCCCGGCGGACGGCGTCCGCCAGCCCGTCCCACGCCAGGGCCGGGGCACGGTCCTCCACGGTCCGCAGCCCGATCGTCGCGCCGAGGTGGCGGACCTCCTCGCGCGCGAGCACGTGGAACTGCCACTGCCCGCGGTCGGCGAGGTCGACGGCCTCGCGGTGCGTGGCCGTCTGCAGGCACAGCACGTAGACGTCGGCCCGGGCGGCGGCGCCGAAGTCGCTGCGCTGCGGCTCCTCCGCGCGGCCTCCCCGGCCGCGGCCCCACGTGACCGTGCCCGCACGCGGCCGACCGCCCGCGTCGAGCCGCGCGGCGGAGACGACCTCGACCGTCGTGCCGTCCGGCGTCACGACGTCCCAGGAGTCGCTGTCACGGCGCGGGCGGCTGAGGTCCGCCCCGACGGCGCGCGCCACGAGGTACTCAGCGACGACGGCCCGCACCGTCGGGTCGAGGTTGTCGGAGAACGCCCACGCCCACACGTCGCGGACGCGGTCGCCCGCGGGCGTCAGCTGCTCGTCGGCGTCGAGCACGTCGGTGGAGCGGTCGAGGAGCGTCCGGGTGCTGCCCATACCCGCACGCTGCTCCCGCAGGCTGGGAGACCGCAGGGAGTCGGGTGCGGACGGGCCCGACGGACGGTGCCGGACATCCTCCGTTCGGCCCAGCGGCGGCCCCACCGGCCCGTCACGGACGCGTCCCGCTGCCGTCGGGCGGACAATCGACCGGTGGTCCCCGCCGCCGGTGACGACGCCGCGACCGCCGCGCCGGCACCGCCCGCCCCCTCGCGCTGGGTGCTGCACGTGGACCTCGACCAGTTCGTCGCGGCCGTCGAGGTGCGCCGCCGCCCGGAGCTCGCCGGCCGACCGGTCGTCGTGGGCGGCGACGGGGACCCCCGGCGACCGCGCCAGGTCGTGGCGACCGCCACGTACGAGGCGCGTGCGCTCGGCGTCCGCTCCGGCGTGCCGATGTCGCGCGCGCTGCGGCTGTGCCCCGAGGCGGTGTTCCTGCCGCACGACGCGCCGGCGTACGACGCGGCCTCGGCCGAGGTCATGGCGGCGCTCGGCACGCTGCCGGTGGCGGTCGAGGTGCTCGGCTGGGACGAGGCGTTCCTCGGCACCGACACCGACGACCCGCGGGGGCTGGCGGAGCAGGTCCGCCGTACGGTCCGCGAGGCCACCACGCTGTCGTGCGCCGTCGGCATCGGCGACAACCGGCTCCGGGCGAAGACCGCCACGGGCTTCGCCAAGCCCGGCGGCATCGCGACCCTGACCGAGCGCGACTGGGCCGCGGTGATGGGACCGCGCCCGGTGCGCGAGCTGTGGGGCGTCGGACCGCGGACCGCCTCGCGGCTCGCCGAGCTGGGAGTGTCGACCGTCGAGGAGCTCGCGGCCGCCGACCACGAGGTGCTCGCGCGTCGCTTCGGCCCGGCCACCGGGCCGTGGCTCGTGCTGACCGGCCGGGGCCGGTCGAGCGCCGTCGTCGACCCCGCGCCGTGGGTGCCGCGCTCGGCGAGCCGCGAGACGACGTTCGCCTCCGACCTCACCACCCCCCTGGAGGTGCGGGCGGCGCTCGGGCGGCTCGCCGACGACGTCGCCGCGGACGTCGCCGCCGACGGCCGTGCGGTCGTGCGGGTGGCGGTCAAGGTGCGGGTCCGGCCGTTCCTCACGCGCACCCGCAGCGTCGCCGTGCGGCCGGCGACCACCGACCCGACGGCCCTGCTCGCCGCGGCGCTCGAGGCGCTCTCGCGTCTCGACACCGGGTCGGACGCGGGGACCGACGCCGAGGGCGGGCTCCTGCGACCCGTCCGGCTGCTCGGCGTGCGGGCGGACTTCGCCGACGCTTCGTGACCGCCCCGTCACCCGGAGACTGACGGTTTCGGCCCGGCGGCCGATAGCCTGCGGCGGGTGGCCGCCGACCTGCTCGCGCCGGAGCACATCGAGCGACGGCTGCGCGAGGTCCTGGCGGACCCGGCGCTCGCGGCGCAGGTGCTCGACGTGCACCTGCAGCCGATCGTCGCGCTGCCGGCGAGCGTCGTCGCGGAGCTCGAGGCGCTGGTGCGGTGGCACGACGCGGAGCTCGGCCACGTCCCGGCCGAGCTGCTCGTGCGGGTCGCCGAGCGCACGCGGCTCGTCGTCGGCCTCGGCCGGTGGGTGCTGCGCCGGGCGTGCGCGGTGGCCGCGGGGCTGCCCGCCACAGGGGGCGTGCGGCCGGCCGTGGCGGTCAACGTCTCGCCCGTGCAGCTGGAGGAGGCCGGCTTCGTCGGCGAGGTCGCCGACGCGCTCGCGGCCGCGGGCCTGCCCGGTGACCGGCTCGTGCTGGAGGTCACCGAGTCGGCGGGGGTCGAGGACCTCGCGGTCGCCCACCGCGCGCTGAGCGCGGTCCGGCGCCTGGGCGTCCGCACCGCGCTCGACGACTTCGGCACCGGCCGCACGTCGCTGACCTTGCTGCGCGACCTGCCGCTCGACCTCGTCAAGATCGACCGGTCCTTCGTGTCCGGAGCGAGGCGGGGACCCGGCGACGGCGTCCTGCTGCGGCTGCTCGTCGACGCCTGCCACGCCCTCGGCCTGGAGGTGGTGGCCGAGGGGGTCGAGGACGCCACCCAGGCGCGCACCGTCACGGCGCTCGGGGTCGACCGCGGGCAGGGCTGGCACTTCGGCCGGCCGGTGCCGCCCGAGGAGGCCGCACGCGCCCTGACCGACGCCGTGGCGCCCGCGCCCGTGGAGGGCGCGGGCACCGCGCACCCCGACGAGTTCGTCCTCGTCTCGACCCGCGAGCACCGCATCGTCTTCGCCTCCTCGGGTGTCTTCGACGTGCTCGGCCGGCTGCCGACCGAGCTCGCGGGCCGCCTCGTCGAGGAGTTCGTCGACGCCGGCGACGCGCCGCTGCTGTCCGACCCCGCGGACGCGACCACGGTGCCGGGGGAGCGGCTGCTGCGCGTGCGGCACCGGGACGGCACGGTGCGCTACCTGCGCTCGCGCACCGACCTCGTCGAGGACGAGGCGCTCGGCGCCCGCGTGGTGTCCCTGTGCCGGGACGTCACCCCGGTCGAGCTCGCCCGCCGCCACGCGCGGGAGGCGGAGGACGTCATGACGCGGGCCTTCGACGAGGCGCCGTGCGGCATGAGCGTCACGGGCCTGGACGGGCGGATCCGGACGGTCAACCGCGCCCTCGCCGAGGTGTACGGTCGCCCGGCCGAGGACGTCGTCGGCCGTCACATCGACGACCTCACGCACCCCGACGACCGCGGGGCGGACGCGGTGAACCTCGCCGAGCAGCGTGAGGGCCACCTCGAGCAGGTCCGGGTCCGCAAGCGGGCGCTGCGCCCGGACGGGACCGCCGTGCCGACCGAGGTCGTCGCGAGCCTCGTGCGGGACGCCGACGGGGCGCCGTCAGTCATCGTGGCGCACGTGGTCGTCGTCGACGGCTGAGCGGCCCGGGCCCCGGGCCGCTCACCCGCCGGCGGCCGGCAGGACGACGACCTTGCCGCCGAGCCGGCCGGCGGCGGCGCGCGCGTGGACGTCCGCCAGCGCGCTGAGCGGGACGCGCTCCGCGACGTCGACGACGAGCCCGCCGCGGTCGACGCGGGAGGCGAGGTCGGCGAGCTGCGCGGCGTCGCTGCGCACGAACACGTCCACCGCGCGCACGCCGCGCGCCTCGTCGCCCGGGGTGGGCAGCCAGACGGTCGTGCTCACCACGACACCGCCGTCCCGGACCAGGGGCACGAGGTCGGCGAGCGCCTCGGGGCTGAGCGGAGCGAGGTTGAGGACGACGTCGACCCGGTCGGTGAGGGCGTCCGCGGGCGAGGTCGACGTACGGTCCACGACCTCGTCGGCGCCGCGGGCGAGGAGCCGCTCGCGGCTGCCGGGCCCGGCGACGGCGACGACGTGGGCCCCGAGCGCGTGCGCCAGCTGCACGGCGTAGCCGCCGACCGCTCCGCCGGCGCCGCTGATGAGCACCCGCTGCCCGGGCCGCAGCCCGCCGTGCTCGACGAGGGACTGCCACGCCGTCAGCGCGACGACGGGAACCGCCGCGGCGTCGGCCAGCGGGACCGTCGTGGGCGCCGGGGCCAGCACCTCGGCCGGGGCGAGCACCTGCTCGGCGGCCGCGCCGTCGGCGGTGAAGGGCAGGAAGCCCATGACGGCGTCGCCGACCGCGAGACCGGTGACGCCCTCGCCGAGCCCGGCCACCGTGCCGGCCACGTCCACCCCCGGCACGTGCGGCAGCGTGACCGGCATGGGGCCCTGCATTGCGCCGGCGCGGATGTTCGCGTCGACGCCGTTGAACGACGTCCCGGCGACCCGCACCAGCACCTGGCCGGGCCCGGGCACGAGGTCGGGCACCTCCTCCAGGCGCAGCACGTCGGGGTCGCCGTACTCGTGGAACCGGACTGCCTTCATGGTCGTCTCCTGTCGTCGCGTCACTTCGGATTCGAAGCAACACAGGGACGGTACCGTTGCTTCGCGTTCGAAGCAACTGCTGCGAAAGCGAAGCACCGCTACCCTCGGCGGGTGACCGCCTCCGACCCGCGCCCGCTCGACGACGAACAGCTGGGGGCGTACTTCGCGCTCATGGACGTCGCGAGCCTGCTGCGGCACGCCGTGGAGCAGCAGCTCCGGGAGGCCGGTGACCTCAGCTACGTGCAGTTCCAGCTGCTCGCGACCCTCGGCCTCGGCACGCCCACGGGCACCGCGCGCATGACCGACCTCGCCGACCGCGTCGTCTACAGCCGCAGCGGCCTCACGTACCAGGCGGGGCTGCTCGAGGCGGCCGGTCTCGTGACCCGGGCCCCCTCGGAGGAGGACGAGCGCAGCGTCGTCGTCAGCATCACCGACGCCGGCCGGGAGGTGCTGCGGACGGTGCTGCCCGGCCACACCGACGTGGTCCGTCAGCAGCTGCTCGAGCCCCTGTCGCGGCGGGGGACGTCGGCGCTCGCGGGCCTGCTCACGCCGGTCCGCGACCACATGCGGGCGCAGCCGCCGCGCTCGGCCGGCCGCCGACGTCGCCGCTGACTGCCGCACCCCCCGGGTGCTCGCTCAGCCGAAGCGGACGCCCTGCGCCAGGGGCAGCTCGTCGGAGTAGTTGACGGTGTTGGTGGCCCGGCGCATGTACGCCTTCCACGCGTCGGAGCCGGACTCCCGCCCGCCGCCGGTCGTCTTCTCCCCGCCGAAGGCGCCGCCGATCTCCGCGCCGGAGGTGCCGATGTTGACGTTGACGATGCCGCAGTCCGAGCCCGCCTCGGACAGGAAGCGCTCCGCCTCGCGCGCGTCGAGGGTGAAGACGGCGCTGGACAGGCCCTGCGGCACGTCGTTGTGGACGGCGACGGCCTCCTCGAACGTCTCGTACGGCATGACGTACAGCACCGGGGCGAAGGTCTCGCGCCGCACGACGTCGCTCTGCCGCGGCATGCGGACGAGCGCGGGGCGGACGTAGGCGGCGCCGGGCGCGGCGGCGACGTCGACGCGCTCGCCGCCCACGACCACCTCGCCGCCGTCGGCGACGGCCTCCGCCAGCGCCGCACGCATGGTGTCGGCCGCGGCGGCGGTCACGAGCGGTCCGACGAGGGTGCCCTCCTCGCGCGGGTCGCCGACCGGCAGGCCCCGGTAGGCGGCCCCGAGACGTTCCAGCACCTCCTCGAGCACGGAGGTGTGGACGAGCAGCCGCCGGAGCGACGTGCAGCGCTGCCCGGCGGTGCCCACCGCGGAGAAGACAACCGCGCGCACCGCGAGGTCGAGGTCCGCCGAGGGCGTGACGACGGCGCAGTTGTTGCCGCCCAGCTCCAGCAGCGTCCGTCCGTGCCGCGCGGCGACGACGGGCGCGACCTCGGTGCCCATGCGCTCCGAGCCGGTCGCGGACACGAGCGCGACCCGGGCGTCGCGCACGAGGGCGTCGCCCACCTCGCGCGCGCCGAGGACGAGGCGGTGCACCGCCACGGGTGCGTCGGTCTCGCGCAGCGCCCGGTCGAGCAGCGCCGCGCACGCGAGGGCGGTGAGCGGCGTCAGCTCCGACGGCTTCCACACGACGGTGTCGCCGCACACGAGCGCGACGGCGGTGTTCCACGACCACACCGCGACCGGGAAGTTGAACGCGCTCACGACGCCCACCACCCCCAGCGGGTGCCACGTCTCCATGAGCCGGTGCCCGGGGCGCTCCGACGGCATGGTGCGCCCGCCGACCTGCCGCGACAGCCCGACCGCGAGGTCGCAGATGTCGATCATCTCCTGCACCTCGCCGCGGGCCTCGGACGTGATCTTGCCGGCCTCGAGGGTGACGAGGGTGGCGAGGTCGGCCTCGTGCTCGGCGAGGAGCTCGCCGAGGCGCTTGACGGTGCGGCCGCGCACGGGCGCCGGGACCGAGCGCCACGTGCGGAAGGCCTCGGCGGCCTCCCCGACGGCCTCGGCCACCGCGGCGGCGTCGGCGGCCGCGACCTCGAACAGCGCCTCGCCGGTGAGCGGCGTGCGGGCGGTGACGGCGGGACCGTCGGGGCGTGGCGCCGGCACCGCGGCACCCAGCCGGTCGAGCGCGGCGAGGGCCTCGGTGCGCAGGTCGGCGGTGGGCTCGGCGCTGCTCGTCATGGACGGCAGTCTGCCGTGGTGGGATCGGCCCCGTGAGCACCCCCGGGCCGACCCGCACCCCGCTGCCGCCGCACGACGAGGCCGCCGCCGCCGCGATGTGGCGCGACTACGTGGCCGCGCACCCGGAGCACGCGTGGGACGAGCCCGCCGTCGAGCACTTCGGCGACTCCGTGGAGTCGTGCGACTCCCTGCTCGCCCTCGTCCTCGGCGGCGGCAAGCGAGCGACCGCGGCGCTGCTGCGCGACTTCCTCGCCCACGACGCCCTGCCGCCGCGCATCGGCTCGCACTGGGTGGCGTGCGACGGGCGGGGCGCCCCGCGGCTCGTGCTGCGCTCGACGGAGCTGCGCGTCGGTCCCGCCGACAGCGTCGACGCCGCGTTCGCGCTCGACGAGGGGGAGGGCGACCGCGACGCCGCCGAGTGGCTCGAGGGACACGCCCGCTACTGGCGACGGCAGGCGGCGACCGAGGGGTTCGAGTGGTCCCCAGACCTGCCCGTCGTCTTCGAGCGCTTCGACGTCGTCTGGCCGCCGGAGGACGCCGACGAGGCGTCCGGCCCCGTGGGCTGACTACCCGGACGACGCCGCCTGCTGCGCGGCGTACAGCTCGAAGGGGTCGAGCAGCTCGCGCTCCAGCGCCCCGGCGAGCCAGTCGGCGTCCCGCTCCAGCGCCTGCTTCGAGGTGTCACGACGGCCGTCGTCGTCGAGGTTGGACTGGAAGATGCCGGCCGCGCTCTGCGGCAGGAAGTCCTCGTACACGATGGGCCGCCGCTCCGTGCGCCCGTCGACTACGACCTGCTCCCAGTACGCCAGCCCGGCGTCGAACAGCTCCGCCTCGGTGCGCGGGAAGACCCGCTGCCACACCTCGACCTTCGCCGCGTGCCGCTCCGCGGCCGTCGCGAGCCCCCGGGCGGCGACCTCCGCGACCGCGTCGTCGTAGCGGGCGCGACCCTCGCGGGTGAGGGCGACGCCGCGGGCCTCCACCTCGCCGAAGCGCACGCGCAGCGCGTCGGTGGTGACGCTGCCGTCGGGCAGGCGGAAGGCGCGGGGCTCGTCGAGCGCCCGGAACGACGTCTGGCGCAGCAGCACGTCCGGGCCGTCCCAGCGCGGCGGTCCCTGGATGTCGTCGATCATGGTGATGCCGCGCGCGGCCATCCGCTCGTACAGCGCGTCGATGTCGAGCACGCGCGGCGTCAGGTGGTTGACGTGGGTCGAGCGCACCCCGCCGATGTCGGCGGCCACCGCGGACACGCGCTCGAGCTCGCGGTACCAGGCGTGGTCGACCGGCTCCCGCGACAGCGCGAAGACCGCCACCGCGAGGGTGAGGAACCTCTCGGCGTCGGCCTCGTCGAGGCCGCCCGCGGCCTCGGCCCGGCGCGCGAGGACGAGCAGCTCGGGCCCGAACACCTCGCGGGCGTCGAGGAAGGCCTCCAGCCGCGCCTGCAGGTCGGCGTCGAAGAAACGGCGGTCCGCCGGCGTCAGCATCGACGTGAAGACCCGGAACGGGTTGCGGGCCAGCTCGGCCGCCGCCACCGGACGGAACGCGGTGGAGATGACCGGGACGGCGCTCGTCGCCGCCTCCCGAAGGTCGTAGAAGCCGACCGGGTGCATGCCCATGGCGCCGAACACCGTCGCGACCGCCGCCATCTCCCGCGGCGTGCCGAGCCGGATCGCGCCGTGCCGCTCGGCGGTCACCCGCTCGACGCTGCCGAGGCGCTCCGCCTCGGCGCCGCGCCGGGCCACCACCTCGGAGTTCACCTCGTGGGCGACCTCGAGCAGGGTCGTGTAGGCGGGCACCTCGCGGCCGTACAGGTCGGACAGCCTGCGGGCGAAGGCCGCGCGCAGCTGCCACGGCAGGACGGCGGGGGTGTCGGCCATGCCGCAGCGTCCCAGCCGTCACCGCCGGCGGCCACTGCTCCCTTCCGGTGACCTCGGTGCCGGTCGCCGCCGCCGGGCTGCGCCCGGGGCCGGACCCTGCCGATGGCACGGAGGTCCCCCTGCGTCCCCTGTCCCTCCGAGGTCACGATGTCCCTGCCCCGCACCCGCCACGCCGCCCTGCTCGCCGTGCCGCTGCTCCTGCTCCCGCTCGCCGCGTGCGGCGAGGACGCCGCGGCTGCGGTGACGACCGTCTCGGCCGGGAGCGTCAGCACCGTCGACGACGTCCCCGCCCCCGACGAGGACGACGTCGTGCTCACCTTCACCGGCGGCGCGACGAACACCGACGGCGAGCTGCGGCTGAGCCTCGCCCAGCTCGAGTCGATGCCCACCGTCGAGGCGACGGTGCACGAGCCGTTCCTCGACGAGGACGTCGTCTTCCGCGGCGTGCCGCTGGAGGACGTGCTCGCCCTCGTCGACCTGCCCGACGACGTCGACACCGTCCACACGGTCGCCTACAACGAGTACGCGGTGGACCTGCCGCTGTCCGTCGCGGACACCCCGGGCGCGATCCTCGCCACGCGCGCCGACGGCGAGGAGATCGCGCTGGAGGACGGCGGCCCCACCCGCGTCGTCTTCACCGACGAGCACCCCGCCGCCGGCGACGAGGCGCTGTGGATCTGGAGCCTGGCCACGGTCGGACCGGCGTGAACCGGCAGGGGCTGGTCCCGAACGGGTCCCGCCTCGGCCGCGCCCAGCTCCTGCTGCTCCTCGTCCTCGTCGTCGTCGTCCTGAGCGGGGGTGCGGCGAGCATCCGGGCCTTCGCCGAGCTCGACCGCGCGATGGACGGCTTCAGCCTCGCGCAGAACGTCTCCGGCATCGCCGCGGACGCGCAGCGCGACTCCCTGCGCCTGCGTCTCGCGCTCGTCGACCTCGACGAGCGGCTGCGGGACCCGGACGCCACCCCGGCGGAGGTCGAGGGCTCCGCCCGCACCGCCCGCGACCAGGTCGCCTACCTCGAGCGCCAGCTGTCGCTGCTCGAGGGCCGCGACGACCTCACGACCACCCAGGCCCAGCAGGTCCGGCGGGGCAGGGACGCCGCGGCCCGGGTCTCGTCGTCGCTCGACGTGGCGCTCGAGGTGGGCCCCGGCGGTCGCGCCGAGGCCCTGCGGGCGGCCTCGCCGGCGCTGCGGGAGGACGCCGAGCAGGCCGAGCAGTCGGTCGCCAGGCTCTACACCCAGCTGGAGATCGTGTTCTACCGCGACGGCGTCCTCGCGCTGTCCGGCCGGCGCACCGACGAGGCGGTGCAGCTCGGCATGACGCTCGTCGGCGTCGCGCTCACGCTGTGGCTCGCCTGGTCGCTGCGCAAGGCCGCCCGGCGCGACCTGCACCGCGCGTACGCGCGCCTGCTCGCCGAGGCCGACCGCCGCGCCGACGCGCAGACGGCGGCGCTGCGGACCGAGCGGCGCCTCGCCGCGCTCGTGCGCGAGAGCGACGACGCCATCCTCGTCGTCGACCCCACGGGCGCGGTCACGTTCGCCACGCCGTCGGCCGCCGCGCTGTGGCCGGGCGGTCCGGCCGCGGAGGCCGTCGTGGGGCGGCCCATCGACCCGGTGCTCCCCGTCGCGGGCGTGCTGGCCGACCTGGCCCTGGTGGCCCGGAACGGGACGGCGGCGCGGCGGACGCTGCCCCGACCGGTGCCCCTCGAGGTCGACGGCGAGCGTCGTTGGGTGGCCCTGACCCTCACCGACCTGCGTCACGACCCCGCCGTCGCGGGGGTCGTCATCAACGCGCACGACGTGACGGACCGGGCCAGGCGCGAGGCGGACCTCGAGCACCTCGCCTTCCACGACCGCGTGACGGGGCTGCCGAACCGGCTCGCCGTGGAGCGCGCCATCGACGAGCGGGCCGCGCCCGGCCGGTGCCAGCTCGCGCTCGTCGACATCGACGAGTTCGCCCGCGTCAACGAGCGCCTCGGCCAGGCGGTCGCGGAGCAGGCGCTGCGCGCGCTCGCCGAGCGGCTCTCGTCCTCGGTCTCGGCCGCGTGCCACGTGGGCCACCTGGGCGACGACGACCTGACCGTCGTCTCCGACCGGCACGCGGACGGGACCGGGCTCGCGCGTGCCCTGCAGTCGCTCGTGTCACAGCCGCTCGTCGTGGGCGAGCACACCCTGCACCTGTCGTGCAGCGTCGGGGTCGTACCGGTGGACGGTCGCGGGCACGAGGTCGTCCGGGCCGCGCAGCGCGCGCTCACCGAGGCCAAGCGCGGCGGGGCGCCGAACGCGGTCGTCGTGCACGACGAGGCGTACGTGCAGCGTGCCGCGGAGCGCACGGACCTGCTGCACGCCCTCGCGCGCGCCGTCGGCGGCGGCGAGCTGCGCCTGCACCACCAGCCCCTCGTCGACGCGCTGTCGGGGGAGGTGGTCGGCACCGAGGCCCTGGTGCGCTGGGAGCGCGACGGCGAGCTCGTGCCGCCGGGACGTTTCGTGCCGCTCGCGGAGGAGTCCGGGCTCGTCGTCGAGCTGGGCGCGTGGGTCGTGGACCAGGCGTGCGCGGACCTGGCGGCGCTGCGGGCCGAGGGCCGACCGGGGCTGCGCGTGAACGTCAACGTGTCCGCCCGGCAGCTGTCGGGGCGTGCCGTCGTCGACACCTTCCTCGCCGCGACCACCCGGCACGGGGTCCCGCCGTCGGCGGTGGTCGTCGAGCTCACGGAGTCCGCGGTCGTCGAGGACCCGGAGCACGTGTGGGACCTGCTCACCGAGCTGCGCGGGCACGGCTTCCGCGTCGCGCTCGACGACTTCGGCACCGGGTTCTCCTCGCTGTACCACCTCATGACGCTGCCGGTCGACACCGTGAAGCTCGACCGCTCCTTCGTGCGCGACGTCGACACCTCGCCGCGGACGCGCAGGCTCGTCTCGGCGGTCGTCGACCTGTGCCGGGACCTCGGCATCTCCGTCACGGCGGAGGGCATCGAGACCAGCGACCAGCTCGCGGCCGTCGTGTCGGCCGGCTGCCACACGCTCCAGGGGTACCTGCTGCACCGTCCGGTCCCCCTGGACGACGTCCGCGCCGTGGTCGACGGCGACGGTGTCGCGCGCGTGGTGGCGACGGCGACCGAGGGCCTGCTCGGGGCGCCACGGCCGCGTCGGCCCGTGGACAGCGCCGCCGTCGTCTGAGGGCGCGCCTCACACGATGGCGACCTCGCGCACGTGCCGGTCGGTCGCGAGGCGCGCGACGTCGAGCGAGGAGACGTCGACGACGGGCTCGCGGCCGAGGACGAGGTCGCGCACGGCCTCGCCGACCGCGGGTCCCTGCAGGAAGCCGTGCCCGGAGAAGCCCGCCGCGTAGAGGAAGCGGCTCACGTCCGGCGCCTCGCCGACGAGCGCGTTGCGGTCCGGGGTCACCTCGTACAGACCCGCCCAGCCGTCGACGAGGGGGACGTCGGCGAGCGCGGGCACGCAGCGGCGGGCCCGCTCCCGCAGCCTCGGCAGCCAGGAGGGGTCGTAGCGCCGCTCGTCACCGACCGGCTGGTCGGGGTCGGCCCAGCCCAGGAGCACGCCGTCGTCGGCGCCGTGCACGTAGAAGGTCGAGGTCGCATCGATCGTGAAGGGCCGGTCGATCACGGACCGCTCGAGCGGGGCGGAGAAGGCGATCTGGCGGCGCAGCGGCTCGACCGGCAGGTCGACCCCGACCATCGCTCCCACGGTGCGCGACCACGCGCCCGCGCAGCACACGACCGTCGACGTGCGGACGGTCCCGGCCGCGGTCGCCACGGCCACGACCTCCCCGCCGCGCACCTCGACACCGGTGACGGTCGTGCCCGTCCGCACGGTGGCGCCGTGCCGTCGGGCCGCGGCCGCGTACCCGTGCACGACGGCGGCCGGACGGGCCCAGCCGTCCTCCGGCGACCACGCGGCGGCGAGGTACCGCGAGCCGTCGACGTACGGGTTGAGCCGGGTCGCCTCCGCGACGTCGACGAGGCGTGAGGTCACGCCGTGCGCGTGCTGCACCGCGAGGCTCGCCTCGAACACCGGCAGCTGGGCGGGGTCGTCGAGCAGGAACAGGTACCCGACGCGGCGCAGGCCGATGTCGTCGCCGGGGCGGCGCGCGAAGTCGGCGAAGGCCCGCAGGCTGCGGGCGCCGAGCGCGACGTTGACCGGGTCGGAGAACTGCGCCCGCACCCCGCCCACGGGCTTGCCGCTGGAGCCGGAGGCGAGCCCGTCGCGCTCGAGCAGGAGCACGTCGACGCCGGCCTCGGCCAGGTGGAAGGCGACGGAGGTGCCCATCACCCCGCCGCCGACCACGACGACGTCGGCGCGGGACGGCAGGGAGACGGTCACGGCAGCAGCGCCCGGACGCCGTCGAGCGTGTCGGCCTCGGCGGCGTCCTTGTCGGGGCGGTAGCGGAGCACCCTCGCGAAGCGCAGCGCCACCCCGCCGGGGTAGCGGCTGCTGCGCTGCGCGCCGTCGAGCGCGATCTCGACGACGAGCTCCGGTCGCAGCGCGATGACGTAGCCGTCGAGGTCCTCGCCGTCACGGGCGTGGCGGGGGAGGGTCTCCGTCTGCCACGCGAGCAGCTCGTCGGTCATCCCCTTGAAGGTCTTGCCGACCATGACGGGCTCGCCGCCCTCGGGGTCGCGCGCTCCGAGGTGGATGTTCGACCACGTGCCGCTGCGCCGGCCGGAGCCGCGCTCGACGCCGACGACGACGAGGTCGAGGGTGTGAACGGGCTTGACCTTCTGCCACGCCCTGCCCCGTCGGCCCGCGGCGTAGGGGGCCGCGAGGTCCTTGACGACCACGCCCTCGTGGCCGGAGGTGAGCGCGTCGTCGAGGACCTGCGCCGCCTGGTCCGCGGTGGCGCCCCGGACGCCCTGCATGCGCAGCGGTGCGTGCTCGTCGGCGGCGAGCAGCCCGGCGAGGGCGTTGAGGCGGACGGCGAGCGGCTCGTCGAGGAGGTCGCGGCCGTCGAGGTGGAGCAGGTCGAAGAAGAACGGGCTGAGGACGACGGCGGCGTCGGCGTGCCCGGCCGGCCCGGCGCCCGCGGGGCCGTCGCTGCCGAAGCGGCTCATGGTGTCCTGGAACGCGCGCGGTCGACCGTCGTCGTCGAGGCTGAGGGTCTCGCCGTCGAGCACCGCGGTCGTGCAGGGCAGGGCGCGCACGTGCTCGACGAGCTCGGGCACGCCGTCGGTGACCTCGCGGAGGGTCCGCGTCCACACGCGCACGTCGTCGCCGTCGCGGTGCACCTGGATGCGGGCGCCGTCGAGCTTGTGCTCGACGGTGACGCCGGCGGGGCTGCCGCTGAGGGCGGACATCGCCTCGTCGAGGGACGAGCCGGGGCTCGCGAGCATGGGACGGACGGGGCGCATGAGCGTGAGCGCGGTCGCCTCGAGCCCCGCCTGGCCGTCGCCCAAGGCGGTCCGTGCGGTGTCCGGCAGGCTGCCGCTCAGCATGAAGGAGCGACGGACGGCGGCCGCCGGCACGTCGGCGGCCCGGGCGACCGCGTCGAGGACGACCCCTTCGAGCGCTCCCTGCCGCAGCTCCCCGCGCACGAGGTCGACGAGGAAGCGCTGCTCGGTGGCGGTGGCCCGGGTGAGCAGGTCCCGCAGCAGCGAGGTGCGGTGGGCGGACGATCCCGCGCCGCTCGCGCTCGCGACCTCGCTCAGCGTCCCGTCGACGTCGGCGACCTCGAGCCCGGCCTCGGCCGCCGGCGGCACCCGCAGCCCGGCGAGGGTGCGGTGACCGACGCCCACCCGGCCCTGCAGCAGCTCACCGGACAGCCACGCCGTCGCGGGCGCGACCTCGTCGGCGGGAGCCCGCCGCAGCAGCGCGGCCACCGCCTCCGCCTTCGCGGTCCTGCTCCGGGTGGCGCCCACCGCCAGGCTCGTGTCGACGACCTCCGCGAGCAGCACGGGCCCAGCATGCCAACGAGATCGGACGTTGACCCGCGGGCGCCGTCGCCCCGCTGCCGGCTGCGCCCCTCGGGCCCGGCCCGCTCGCGGTAAGTCGTGCACGACCGCCTGGAGGCGGGCCCTTCCGCAGACGGCTCACGCGCGACTGTGTCGTGCACGACCGGCTGGAGGCGGGTCCTTCCGCAGACGGCGCATGCACGACTGTGTCGTGCACGACCGGAGCGCCGTCATCGAACCGCTGCGTCGTGTCGTCGACCGGGACCGCAAGAAGCCGCTCGAGGACTGTCGGCTCCGACCTAGTCCCGCGTGACGATGACCTGGGACTCCCCGATGCGCACCTGCTCGGTAGCCGTCTGCTGTCGTTCCATCGTTCCCGACAGTCCCGTGTTCGTCGTCCACTCGGCCACCCAATAGGACCTGGCGGTTACCGAGAAGGCGCCGCCAGCCTGGTCTGCACTCGTCGATGAGTAGACATGCCCGCAGTCGGGACTTGGAATGGCCCCGAAGCGGGCCTCATAGGGTGTTCCCGTTGTCGTACAGGTAACTGAGGTGCCATCCCCCATGTCCCAGACGATGCGTTCAACTCGGGCTGTGAGTGTCAGGTTCACGGGTCCAGCGCTGATCGAGAAGCCGGCGGGCCCTACGGTCTCAGGTGAGGGGGAGTCCGCCCACATCCACACAGGCAGACCGACCAGACCTAAGGAGTCCGATGCGGGCTCGGGGGCCATGCCTATGTTGATGGGCGATAGACCCAATTCGCCGAAAGCCATCTCGGCCAGAACGGCAGGATCGATGAAGGGTCCCGTGTCTGGTTCGCCGTCCGCCCTGACATAGTCCACAAAGGGCAACCCATCCGGGCCGCTCTGGCCAGCGAAGAAGCAGCGCATGAGCGTGTGAACCGCTGGGTCCCGACCGGCCCAAATCGGATCTTCAGCCGGGGGGTCGGGCAAGGCCTGGCGACGGGTGCAATAGTCATTGTAAGGGCGAGATGTGTCGGACTGCTCCGCCGCTCCATCCGTGTTACCGCCGGGGGTTCCTGAGTTCTGGTCAGGGTTCTGCGGCCCTGTGCCTGGGTTGATCACGACGCATCGGAACCCGCCATCGAACACCGCGCGTTGACCGGGAGGGCACCCTGTCTCTGTCGGTATTGCGGCACCGGTAGAGGCGACCAGAAGATGAGCGGCCAGCCACATCGCCGCTGCGACCGCAAGATGACTCAGCACTCCTCTTCCTCTACCACCCGAGTCGTTGCTACCCGCCAGCCATCGGCTTGTCCGGAGATCGGGCGTTCGAGGACAGCCTCAGACACGAGAGGCGTCGCCTCGAGCTCGGGAAACACGTCAGCACCGTCGGCGTTCAGTACCCGGACATCGACCGGCGTCAGACACGCACGCAGGGTGATGCTCTCGTCCGACGGGGACTCGGGGTCCAAGAGCACCTCTCTCACGTCTGTCCACGTGACCTCCGTGCGCCCGACTTGACGCCACCCGCCCTGGTTGTACTGGTCGACCGTGCTGATGAGGATGCCCTCGGCCTCGCCTTGTCCGACTTCTCGTATGGATGTCTCGAACGTCGAGAAGGCCTGCTCAGACGCCTCGCCGTCTCCCGAGATCGGAGGAGGTGCTTGGAGGGTGTCGTTCTGGAATGCGATCCACCTCGCGTACGCCGCCTCCGCCTCCGCGGCTGCCTGGTCGGCCGGGCTGAGGGACGGTTCCTCGCTCACTGCCTCGCTGGGGGACGGCTCAGACGGGGCGTCCGAGGTGACCGATGGCTGCGGAGCGGCGGCCGTCGGGCCGTCGTCGTCCGGGTCCGCGTCGGTGCAGCCGGCCAGCAAGGCCGCGGTCAGCACCAGCCCCGTCGGCGCGGCCCAGCCCTGTCGGAGGTGCACGGCGATCTCCCCTCGCGTCGTCCGGCGACATAGTGCCTCACCGCGTGACCGGCTCCGACCCTCCTGTCCACAGCCCCTCCTGCTGCTCGGCGCGTCGTGACGCAGGGCGAGGCCACACGTCGACACGTGACCGGAACAGGCTCTGCTCACACGTCTCCCTCCGCCGCGATGCCCGGAAAGACAGGTGCCCCGACCGGCCCGGACGTGACCGGCGCGGAGGGGCCCACGGACCGCGAGCAGGTCGTGCACGACACAGTCGTGCATCGACCATCACGGCGCAGGACCCTCCCTCCGCTGGTCGTGCACGACCGATCGCCCGCCGCAGCAGCAGTTCGGGAGCAGCCGCGGCTGGTCAGGTGGCCGCCGCGGCCGCTAGCAGCGTCCCGGTCGACACCACCCGGCAGAACTCGTTGGCGAGGTTGGTCGCCGTGACCTCGCGCAGCTGTGCCGCGCTGACCGTGCCGCCGGAGAAGCCGGGCAGGTCGTAGGTCCACGTGGCGTCGAGCACGTACAGCACGTCGAAACCGAGGTTGGCGCCGACCCGGGCCGTCGTCTCGCAGCAGAAGTTCGTCTGCACGCCGCACACGACGACCTGCCGGATCCCGCGGCCGGACAACCAGGCCGCCAGGTCCGGGCTGCCGTGGAAGGAGGAGTTCACCGTCTTGGACACCAGCAGGTCGGGCTCTCGGACGAGCAAGCGCACGACCTCGGGCTTCAGGGCGTTGCCGGTCCCGCCGGGTGCCAGCGGCGAGTCCGGGTGCACCGAGTCGTGGCGCACGATCACGACCGGCCGCGACGTCGCCTGCCACGCACGCAGCAGCGCGGCGACGTGGACCTCGGCGTCCGGGTTGTCGCGGGCGCCCCACGCCGGCTCGTCGAAGCCGCACTGCACGTCGACGACGACGAGCGCGGCGTCGGGCGCCAGGTCGACCGTCGTGGTCTCCAGCGGGGCGGGAGAGCGGGGCGTCAGCGACTGCTCGGTCACGGCGGCATCCTGCCGCGACCGGGCGAGCGGGCTGCGGCACCGCGCAGGAGCGCCCAGGCCCGGGCTGACACCGCGGCTACCGCGAGGCGTGGCGCAGCCGGTCCGTCGTCCGCGCCTGGGTGGGCGTCGAGGTCGTGACGGCCGAGCGGACGAGGCGTCTCGGTCCCGTCGACGTCGTGGCGGCGCGCACGTCGAGGCGTCGGGGACCGGTCGCGGCCCCCGAGCGGCCCGGTGCGCCCGCGGTCCCGGACACGACGGCCCGGTACTCCACCGACCGCGTCGGGTGCAGCGTCGCGGCGGCGCGACCGTCGGACGACGTCACCCGCGCGACGGTCGACCAGGCGACGGAGCCCGCGCTGCGTGCCTGGAACGTGACGGGCACGCCGGTCAGGGGCTTGCCGACGTGGTCGCCCACGGTCGCGCCCAGCACGACGGACTGCCCGGAGGTCGCGGTGGTGAGGGTCGCGCCCGAGCTGCTGCGCGCCGACACCGACAGCCGCACACCCTGCACCTGCACGAGCCGCGCGGTGCCGACGTTGCCCGCGCCGTCCCGGGCGAACACGGCGAAGGAGTAGGCGTTGCGAGGCGCCAGCCCCTCCAGACGCACGTCCGTCCGCGCGCCGGAGTACACGACCGTGCCGTCGGCGGGCGAGGCGACGGTCCGCAGCCCGGCAGCGCGCACCACGACGACGCCCGCGACGTCACCGTCGGCGGGAGGGGTCCAGCGCAGCCGCACCGCGCCGGTGCCGACCTCGGTCGCGCCGAGCGTGACGGGACCCGGCGGCGTGAGGTCCGTCGTGCTGTCGGCCAGGGCGGCGACGGGGTCGACGAGGCCGTAGCCGGAGGTGCTGTCCCAGCCCCGCGCGCCCAGGTCGCGGGCGGTGCCCTCCAGCCGCGCCCGCACCTGGGCCTCGTCGAGCGCGGGCTGCGCCGCCCGCAGCAGCGCGGCGCTCGCGGCCGCGTAGGGCGAGGCCATGGACGTCCCGCTCCAGGCCTCGTACCCGCCGCCCGGCACGGTGCTGAGCACGCCGACGCCCGGGGCGACGACGTCCAGGGCGGAGCCGCGGTTGGAGAAGGACGGCACCTGCCGCGACGACGACGTCGCGCCGACGGCCAGCACACCGGGGTAGGCCGCCGGGTACGACACGCTCGTCGCGTACTCGTTGCCCGACGCCGCGACGACCACGACCCCCTTCGAGCGCGCGTAGTCGACGGCCTGCGCGAGCACGGGGTCGGACTGCGGGCCACCGAGGGACAGGTTGATGACGTCGGCCCCGTGGTCCGCGGCCCACACGATGCCGGCGCTCACCCACGAGGACAGGCCGTTGCCGCTGTCGTCCAGGACCTGCACCGGCAGCACCCTGACGCCCGGGGCGAGTCCCGCGACGCCCGTCGCGTTGCCCGCGACCGCGGCGACGACGCCGCTGACGTGCGTGCCGTGGCCGTCGACGTCCCTCCGGCCGTCGCGGCCGCTGCCCGTGGTCGAGGTCCCGGCCAGCACGACGCCGCGCAGGTCGGGGTGCGACGCGTCGACGCCGGTGTCGAGCACGGCGACGACCTGCTCGCGGCCGGTCGTGGTCGTCCACGCGCGCTCGGCCTGCAGCTCCGTCAGCGGCCACTGCTGCGCCCGCAGCGGGTCGCCGTCGGTCGCCCGCACCGGGACGGCCACCGCGGCCGCGATCACGTCCGGCTCCTGCTGCGCGCTGGCCGCCAGCGCGGAGGCCGACTCGGGGCTGCCGGTCTCGACGACGTCGACGTCGAGCCCGCCGTCCCCGTCCTCGGTGAGCACCGTGACGGTCCTCGCCGCCTCGGCGACCAGCGCGGCGGGCACGGTCTCGTCCTGCGCGGGGGAGGTGGCCGGCAGGACGGGCGCGGCACCGTCAGCGGTTGCGCCGCCCGGGGTGCCGGCCGCGCCGGCGGAGGACGCGGTCACCGGGACCACGAGGACGGCGAGCAGTCCCGCGAGGAGGCCGGCCACGACCGGGCGGGGCGGGGCGGTGCGCGCGGCCCCGCGGGCCGGTCGAGGGGTCACGAGCGACATGATCGACGTCGCCGCCGTCGTCCTGCAGGCAATACGCGCAAACCCGCGCCCTGTCACACGGTCGGCCCCGCGCCCCCGCCCTCGGCCGGCTCAGCGGCGTTCGTCGCCGATGACCTCCCGCTGCGACGGCGCCAGCGTCGTCGGGGGCTGCAGGCGCCGGTTGAGGCTGAAGACGCGGCCGAGCACCGGCATGAGGACGAGGTTGAGCCCGTGGAGCACGCCCATGACGAGCAGGATGCCCGCGACCCGTCCCGCGGAGTACTGCACCTGCTCGGCCGAGACGACCGTGCGCCCCCACGTCGGCTCCAGCCGCAGCGTGAAGAGGATGTAGGAGCAGAAGATCAGGTAGTAGACGATGTCGGCGAGCACGAGGTAGCTCTTGCCCGTCAGCGGGTTGTCGTGGAACACGTCGGCGGCGTAGGCCCGGCCGAAGCGCTTGATGAACGGCCCCAGCCACAGCGCGAGTGCGACCAGCAGGACGTTGACGGCGAGCTCCAGCACCCACCAGCTCATGGCTCCTCCTCGGAGGGGTCGGACGGCGGACAGGTCGACGGCGCCGCTGAGCAGCAGCGCAGCGGTGAGGACGGCGGTGGTGAGGGCGGCCGAGACGACCGCCACGGCGCGGCGGCGGCGGCGCCGGCGGTCGGCGGCCACGACGTCCCTCACCCGTCCGAAGAGGTCGGGGGAGGGGTCGGGCCGGCTGACCGGGTCGCCCAGCGCCTCGCGGAGCCGGCGCTCGACGTCGCCCACGGCAGTCTCCTCGCTCACCTCGTCCTCCCCGTCCCGCTCGCGCCGCGGGCACCGGCGAGAGCGTCCTCCAGGGCCCGCAGGCCGCGTCTCAGGTGGGTCTTGACGGAGTTCGGCGAGAGCCCGAGCGTCGTCGCGATGTCGGGCGGCGACAGCTCGAGGTAGTACCGCAGGACGAGGCAGTCGCGCTGCCGCCGGGGGAGCGCGGCGAGCGCGGCGACCACCTCGCGCGACTGCTCCCGGCCCGTCACCACGTCCTCGGGCAGGTCCGGGCCGAGGTCGGCGGGCGGCTGGTGGCGCAACGACATGAGGCCGCGACGGTTGTGGTCGCGGCACAGGTTGAGCACGATCGCGCGCACGTAGGCGACGCGGGCAGCCCGTCCGTCGAGGCGGTGCAGGTGGCGGGACAGGCGGATGAAGGCCTCCTGCACGAGGTCCTCGGCGGCGGCCCGGTCCTGGACGAAGAAGCGCGCCATGCGCACGAGGCTGACCGCCTCCGTCCCGAAGAGGTCCGCGAGGACGCGGTCGGCCGTCTCGGCCGTCTCGGCCTCCGGTCCGTCCGCCGGCGTGGCGACGGCAGCCGTCCCCGCCACGGATCCCAGCACCACTGCGCCCTCCATCACCTGTGACGACGAACGAGTCTGCTCCCGGGGTGACACCGCGCGCAGGGTTCTGCGGCGGGCGGGTCTCCCGGCGACCGTCGCCCCCGTCGTGTCACCCGGCCGGCCCGACCGCTCGTTGGAGAGGTGGGCGGCACGGTGCCGCGGAGGAGGTGTCCGGATGACGGTCGTGGAGCAGCACCCGAGGGTGACGCAGCAGGCGGCGACCCCCGAGGCGGGTGGTCGGGCGTGGCGTGAGGCCGTGCTGTGGGTGGGCGGCGGGCTGGCCGGGGGTCTGCTGTGGGGCGTCGCCGTACGGCTGTGGATGCGGTACGTCGCGGACCAGCCGTCGTTCAGCTGGTCCGGGACGCTGTTCGTCCTGGGCGTCACCTCGCTGGCGGGACTCGCGCTCGGTGCCGTCGAGCTGCTGCGACGCCGGGGCCGCGGTCCCTGGCGGCTGGTCCTCGTCGTCCCGGCGCTCGTCGTCTTCGCCGGCCAGGGGCTGCCCTTCCTGCCCGCCGCCGTGTTCGGGGGCCTCGCCCTGAGCGGACGGGGACGGTGGTGGGTCCGAGGGCCGGCCGCGGCGCTCGCCGCGTCGTCGCTGTCGCTCTTCCTGCTCTTCGACGAGCCCTTCGCGAACTCCGCCGTCGTCACGGTCGCGTGGTACGCGGTGCTGTGTCTCGGCCTCGCCGTCGGCTGGGTCCCCGTGTGGCGCCGCCGGGCGCCGCGGCCCTGACGGCGTCCGCCGACGGACCGCGGAACCCGTCGGCGGACGCTCAGCGGGTCCGTCGGCGCCTCGGGCCGCGGCGCCGGCGCAGGGCCTCGCGGACGGGCGGGACGACGACCCCCGCCGCGGCCATGCGGGCGCGCACGCGGCGCCGGGTCACCACGACGCCGACGACCCCCACCGCCCACACGAGGTACTGCACGCCCATGCCGACGCGGAAGCTCGCGAGGTCGTCGGGGCCGGGCAGCAGGTCGAGCACGAGGCCGACGAGCAGGATCGTGACCAGGGACGCGGCGAAGCCCCCGACGTTCACGATGCCCGTCGCCGTCCCGAGCCGGTTCGGCGGGTTGAAGGTGCGCGCGAAGTCGAACCCGATCAACGAGGCGGGGCCGCCGGTCGCCATCGCGAGCACGAGCAGCACGAGCAGCGGCAGGGGCGCGGGTCCGGGCCACGCGAGGACGACGGTCCACGCGCCGGCGTTGACCCCGACGATGCCGAGCACGAGCCACGAGCGGCGGAAGGGGTGCCGCTGGACGAGCACCGCCACCAGGGGGCCGGTCGCCATGCCCGCGACGACGAAGAGCGTGAGCAGCGCGCTCGCCGTGCCCGTCGCGACACCCTGCGCCTGCACGAGGAACGGGAACCCCCACAGCAGGGAGAACACCGTCCCCGGGAACTGGGTGACGAAGTGCGTCCACAGCCCCAGGCGGGTGCCCGGGTGCCGCCACGCCTGCGCGAGGTCCGCGACGAGGTCCCGGGTGCCCCGCACGAGCGGGGCGGCGCCGGGGACGGGGCTGTCGCGCACGGCGACGAGCACGAGCACCGCGGCCAGGACCCCCGTCGCGGCCGCCGAGGCGAACGCCGCCGTCCACCCCGGCCCGTGCAGGAGCAGGACGAGCGGCACCGCGCTCAGCACTTGACCGGTCTGCCCGACGATCCCGCTCAGCTGCGTGAGCAGCGGCACCCGGCGGGCCGGGAACCACGCCGGCACGAGCCGCAGCAGGCTGATGAACGTCATGGCGTCGCCGACCCCGACCAGCAGCCGCCCCGCCACGGCGGGGGCCGTCGAGGTGGCGAGGGCCAGCACCAGCTGCCCCGCCGACATCACGAGCGCACCCGTCACCAGCAGCCGGCGCGACCCGAAGCGGTCGAGCAGCACCCCCACCGGCACCTGCAGCCCGGCGTAGACCAGCAGCTGCACGACCGCGAGCGAGGCGAGCGCGCTCGCCGAGGCACCGAAGCGCTCCTGGGCCTCGACCCCGGCGACCCCGAGGCTCGTGCGGTGCATGACCGCGACCACGTAGGCGAGCAGGCCGGTGCCCCACACCAGCCACGGCAGGTAGGGGCGCGGCGCGGTGCCGGGAGCAGCGGGAGTCGTCATGGGCCGAGGCGGACGGTAGCCCTCCCGACGCCCCCGGTTGTTCGCGCTCTCACCGGGCGAGCGTCAGGACCCAGTGATCTTGCGCAAAACCTTGCGTAAAGACGGCGTCACCTTTCCTTTGCTCTTGCGCGCATACGGGTTACCGTGACGCCGCAACGCCCATTTCGCCCGCCCCGCTGGCACCCCGTTCTGGAGCGACCGATGACGTCTCGCGCCCCCCGTCCACCCGTGCTCGTCGCCGTCCCGGCGGCCCTCGCCCTGACCGCGGGGCTGCTGGTCCCCGCGCCGGCCCTCGCCGACCACACCGACCCACCGGCGACGGTCACGCTCGCCGGCAGCTTCCAGTCCGAGCTCGGCTGCCCGGGCGACTGGCAGCCGGAGTGCGCGGCCACCCAGCTGTCCGACCCCGACGACGACGGGACGTGGACCGCGACCTTCGAGCTGCCCGCCGGCAGCTGGGAGTACAAGGTCGCGATCGACGGCAGCTGGGACGAGAACTACGGCCCGAACGGCACGCCCAACAGCCCCGACAACATCGCGTTCACGACCGACGCGGCGGGCGAGGTGTCCTTCTCCTACGACGAGGCGAGCCACGTCGCGACGCAGGAGACGGGCGCGGGCGGCGGGCTCGACCCCGCGCTGCTGGAGATGACGCAGCCGAGCCTGCGGCAGGACCTCACCGACGAGGTCTTCTACTTCGTGCTGCCGGACCGCTTCCACGACGCCGACCCCACGAACAACCGCGGCGACGTCGGTGGTGACGACCCGCTCGAGCACGGCTACGACCCGACCGACGAGGGCTTCTTCCACGGCGGCGACCTCGCGGGCCTGCTCGACAAGATGGACTACCTCGAGGGCATGGGCGTCACCGCCATCTGGATGGCGCCGGTCTTCAAGAACAAGCCCGTCCAGGGCATCGGCACGAACGACGTGTCGGCCGGCTACCACGGCTACTGGACGCTCGACTACTCCCAGATCGACCCGCACTTCGGGACGAACGAGGAGCTCGAGGCCCTCATCGACGAGGCGCACTCGCGGGACATGAAGGTCTTCTTCGACATCATCACGAACCACACCGCCGACGTCATCCAGTACCAGGAGGGCGTCTACGACTACATCGCGAAGGCGTCCGAGCCGTACCGCGACGCCGACGGCGAGCCGTTCGACGACCGCGAGTACGCCACGAGCGAGGACTTCCCCGCGCTCGACCCCGAGGTCTCCTTCCCGTACACGCCCGTCGTGCCGGAGGACGAGGCCGACGTCAAGGTCCCGGCCTGGCTCAACGACGTGCGGTACTACCACAACCGCGGCAACAGCTCCTTCGCCGGCGAGAACAGCGTGTACGGCGACTTCTTCGGCCTCGACGACCTCTTCACGGAGCACCCGGACGTCGTCGACGGCATGATCGAGATCTTCGAGCCGTGGGTCGACCGCGGGGTCGACGGCTTCCGCATCGACACCATGAAGCACGTCAACGTCGAGTTCTGGCAGCAGTGGTCGCCCGCGATCGAGACCTACGCGAAGGAGACCGTCGGCAACGAGGACTTCTTCATGTTCGGCGAGGTGTTCTCCGCCAACGAGGAGCTCCTGTCGATGTTCCCGACCAAGGGCGACGTGCCCGCGGTCCTCGACTTCGGCTTCCAGGACGCCGCGACGAACTACGCGGCCCGCAACGCGAGCGCGCAGACGCTGCGCGACTTCTTCGCCGCCGACGACTACTACATCGACGCCGACGGCAACGCGTACTCGCTGCCGACGTTCCTCGGCAACCACGACATGGGCCGGATCGGCACGTTCATCGCCCAGGGCAACCCCGGCGCGAGCGACGAGGAGATGCTCGCCCGCGACCGGCTCGCGCACGCACTCATGTACTTCTCGCGCGGCATGCCGGTCGTGTACTCCGGCGACGAGCAGGGCTTCACCGGCTCCGGCGGTGACAAGGCCGCCCGCCAGGACATGTTCCCGAGCGTCACGGACATCTACCTCGACGACGACCAGATCGGCACGGACGCCACCGCGGCCGACGACAACTTCGACACGACGCACCCGCTGTACGAGACCCTCGGCGACCTGGCGACGCTCACCGGGGAGCACGAGGCGCTCCGGTCCGGCGCGCAGCTGCCGCGCTTCGCCGCCGACGGCCCGGGTGTCTTCGCCTTCAGCCGCGTCGACCGGGACGAGCGCGTCGAGTACCTCGTCGCGGTCAACAACGCCGAGGCCGCGAGCGAGGCGACGTTCGCCACCGGCACCCCCGGTGCGACGTTCTCGCCGCTGTGGTCGGTCGACGGCTCCGCGGGCGACCTGACGGCGGGCGGCGACGGAGACGTCACCGTCTCGCTGCCGGCCTTCGGGGCGGCGGTCTACCGGGCCGACACCGCGCTGCCGGCCAGCGACAGCGCCCCCGGCATCACGGTCGCGCAGTCCGGCGAGATCGACTTCGACCTCGACGGGCAGACCCGCGAGGCGCTCGTCTACACCGCCTCCCTCGATCGTGACCTGTACGCCGAGGTGAGCTTCATGACCCGCGTCGGCGGCGGTGAGTGGACGTACGCCGGCACCGACGACAACTTCCCGTACCGCATCACCGTCGACACCGAGCAGCTCGACGCCGGCACGACCGTCGAGGTCGCGGCCGTCGTCGACGACCTCGCCGGGCACAAGGCCGGTGCCACCACGTCGTCGGTCGTCGTCGAGGAGCCGGCCGAGCCGGTCGGCGGCCTGCAGGACCACCTGATCGTCCACTTCCCGGAGACGGAGAACATCGAGGACCTCAGCATCTGGGCCTTCGGCGACATCGCCGACGGGCAGATGAACGGCCGCGAGTGGCCGAACGGCCTGGAGTGGAACGGCGAGGACGACTACGGCGTCTTCCGCTTCATCGAGGCCGACACGACCGACGGCGCGAACCAGGAGATCGGACTGATCGTCGTGGACTCCGCCGGCAACAAGGTGGGCACGCAGGACGACCGCTTCGTCGACCCGTCCCTCACGCCCGAGGTGTGGCTGAGCCCGGACTCCGGGGAGGTCTTCACCAGCGAGGCGGCGGCCCAGGGGTTCGCGACCGTCCACTACCGCCGGCCCGACGGGAACTACGACGGCTGGGGCCTGCACCTGTGGGGCGACGCGCTCGCCGAGGGCGTCGCGACCGAGTGGACCGCACCGCGCGAGCCGGACGGCATCAGCGAGCAGTTCGGCGCGTACTGGAACGTGCCCGTCGACGACGTCGGCGCCGCCCTCAACTTCATCATCCACAAGGGTGACGAGAAGGACCCGGGTCCGGACCAGTCGATCGTCCCCTCGCAGACGCCCGACGCCTACGTCGTGTCCGGTGACGAGACGATCCACGAGAGCCGCTCCGCGGCGCTCGGCCTCGCCACGATCCACTACCACCGGCCCGACGGCGACTACGGCGACTACTCCTCGTCGGACTTCGCCGACTACTGGAGCCTCTACACGTGGACCGGTGCGGCGAACCCGTCGCCGTCCTGGCAGGGGTCGGCCAAGCCGACCGGCTCCGACCGCTTCGGCCAGGTGTGGGAGGTGCCGCTCGCCGAGGGTGCGACGAGCCTCAACTACATCCTCCACCGCGGCGACACCAAGGACCTGCCCGAGGACCAGGTCCTCGACCTCGTCACGGTCGGGAACGAGGTGTGGGTCCTCGCCGGGCGCGAGGGGTACCTCCTGCCCGTGCAGGGTGGAGGCGGCGAGCCGGGTGACCTGACGACCGAGGAGGTCGTCTGGCTCACCGAGGACGTCATCGCGTGGGACGTCGACGACGAGTCGGCGACGTACTCCCTCCACACGTCGCCGGACGGCGGGCTCGAGCTGGTGACGGGCGGGGTCGACGGCCCCGACGGCACCGCGTCCGTCGAGCTCGAGTGGCTGTCGGCGGACCTGCCGGCCGACCTCGCCGAGCGGTTCCCGCACCTCGCCGGGTACGCCGCGCTCGGCGTCCCGGACGACCTCGACGTCGCCGAGGCGCTGAAGGGCGCCCTCGCCGTGTCGTCGTCGCGTGGTGACGCCCGGACGGGTGCGACCGGGGTCCAGGTCCCGGGCGTGCTCGACGACCTCTACGCCGACGCCGCACGCGACGCCGACCTGGGCGTCACGTGGGACGGCGACGTGCCGACCATCAGCCTGTGGGCGCCGACGGCCCGCTCCGTCACGCTCCACCGGTTCGACGACCCGTCCGCCGCGCCTCCCGGCGCGACGACGGAGATGACCCTCGACGAGGCCTCGGGCGTGTGGTCGGTGACCGGCGAGCCCGGCTGGGACCGCCAGTACTACCTGTTCGAGGTCGAGGTCTACGTCCCCTCGACCGACACGGTCGAGAGCAACGTCGTCACCGACCCGTACTCCGTCAGCCTCGCGACCAACTCGGTCAAGAGCCAGATCGTCTCCCTCGACGACGCCGACCTGGCGCCGGAGGGCTGGGCCGACGTCGCCACCCAGGCGCCGCCGACCCCGGAGCAGATCGACCTCTACGAGCTGCACGTGCGGGACTTCTCCATCTCCGACGAGACGGTGCCGGAGGAGCAGCGGGGCACGTACAAGGCGTTCACCCAGGCCGGCTCCGACGGCATGACGCACCTGCGGGAGCTCGCCGAGGCGGGCCTCACGACGGTGCACCTGCTCCCGACCTTCGACATCGCCACGATCGAGGAGGACGCCTCGGAGCGGGTCGAGCCTGACGTCCCGGACGCGGGCTCGGCCTCTCCCGAGCAGCAGGAGGCGGTGCTGGAGGTCGCGGACTCCGACGGCTTCAACTGGGGCTACGACCCCTTCCACTACAACGCGCCGGAGGGCTCGTACTCCACCGACCCCGAGGGCACGACGCGCATCGTCGAGTTCCGCGAGATGGTGCAGGCGCTCAACGCCACCGACCTCGGTGTCGTGCTCGACGTCGTCTACAACCACACCGCCGCGTCCGGCCAGGCGGAGAAGTCGGTGCTCGACAAGGTCGTGCCCGGCTACTACCACCGCCTGCTGGCGGACGGCACGATCGCGACGAGCACGTGCTGCGCGAACACGGCGACCGAGCACGCGATGATGGAGAAGCTCATGGTCGACTCCGTCGTCCTGTGGGCGAAGGAGTACAAGGTCGACGGGTTCCGCTTCGACCTCATGGGCCACCACTCGAAGGCGAACATGCTCGCCGTCCGCGAGGCGCTGGACTCCCTCACCCTGGAGGCCGACGGCGTCGACGGGAAGAGCATCTACGTCTACGGCGAGGGCTGGAACTTCGGCGAGGTCGCCGACGACGCCCGCTTCGTCCAGGCCACCCAGCTCAACATGGGCGGCACGGGCATCGGCACCTTCAACGACCGGCTCCGCGACGCCGTCCGCGGCGGCGGCCCGTTCGACGAGAACCCGCGCGTGCAGGGCTTCGGCTCGGGCCTGCTCACCGACCCCAACGGGGACGCGGTCAACGGCGACGAGGCGGCCCAGCGCGAGGCGCTGCTGCTCGACATGGACCAGATAAAGGTCGGCATGGCGGGCAACCTGGCGGACTTCACGTTCGTCGACCGCAACGGCGACACCGTGACCGGGGCGGAGGTCGACTACAACGGCAGCCCGACCGGGTACACGCAGGACCCGCAGGAGAACATCGTCTACGTCTCGGCGCACGACAACGAGACGCTGTACGACTCCCACGCCTTCAAGCTGCCGCAGGGCACCTCGATGGCCGACCGGGTGCGCATGCAGCAGCTCGCGCTGTCGACCGTCGCGCTCAGCCAGGGCGTGTCGTTCTTCCACGCCGGCACGGACATGCTCCGCTCGAAGTCGCTCGACCGGAACAGCTACAACTCCGGCGACCACTTCAACGTCCTCGACTTCTCGTACGCGACGAACAACTTCGGGGTCGGCCTCCCGCCGGCGCCGGACAACGAGGACAAGTGGCCGTTCATGGCGCCGCTGCTCGCCGACCCGGCGCTGCAGCCGAGCCAGGCCGACATCGAGGCCTCGGTCGCCCGCTTCCGCGACCTCCTCGCGGTGGCGGACTCCTCGCCGCTGTTCTCGCTGACCACCGAGGACCAGGTGCAGGAGAAGCTGTCCTACCTCGACGGCAGCGAGGTGCCCGGCCTCATCCTCATGCACCTCGACGACACCGTCGGTGAGGACGTGGACGCCGCGCACGAGCGGGTGGTCGTGGCGTTCAACGCCACCGACGAGGCGCAGACGTACTCCGTCGACGCCCTCGCCGAGGCCGGTCTCGTCCTGCACCCCATCCAGGCCGCGGGTGCGGACCCGGTGGTGAAGGAGGCGTCGTTCGACGGCGGCACGTTCACCGTGCCGGCCCGCACGACGGCGGTCTTCGTCGAGCCGACCCCGCCCGCGACCCTCACGGTCGAGGTGCAGGCGCGGCCCGGCGGCGGCCAGGCGGTCGTCAACCCGCGCAGCCGCGGCCACCTGCCGTTCGTCGTCCTCTCGCAGGACGGGTTCGACCCGGTGGCCGACACCGACGTCGACTCGCTCCGCGTCGGCGTGACCGGCGAGGAGGACTCGGTCGTGTCGTGCGAGGCGGGCGAGGACTGGAACGGCGACGGCGTCGTCGACCTGCTGTGCAAGGTGCAGGTCCGGGCGACGGGCGTCGAGCCCGGCTCCACCGAGCTGCTCCTGCGGGGCAGCACCGTGGACGGTGACCTCCTCGAGGGCACCGCGACCATCCGGACCGTCGGGCCGTCGGCGGACAAGGGCGGCAACGGCAAGGGCGGTGGCAACGCCAAGGGCAAGCCCGGCCGCGGTTGACCGCCTGAGCAGCACCACCCCCGGACGGGCCGGGCGCTTCGGCGCCCGGCCCGTCCGGCGTCCACGCGTGCAGCCCGGCGCGTACGTCTGCGTTCGTGTCGACGTGCGGCGCGTAGGTCTGCGTTCCTGTCGACGGACGGCGCGTAGGTCTGCGTTCGTGTCGACGGACGGCGCGTACGTCTGCGTTCGTGTCGACGTGCGGCGCGTAGGTCTGCGTTCGTGTCGACGGACGGCGCGTACGTCTGCGTTCGTGTCGACGTGCGGCGCGTAGGTCTGCGTTCGTGTCGACGGACGGCGCGTACGTCTGCGTTCGTGTCGACGTGCGGCGCGTAGGTCTGCGTTCGTGTCGACGGACGGCGCGTACGTCTGCGTTCGTGTCGACGTGCGGCGGGCGGTCACCCGCGTGTCACCTCGTACGTGCCAGCACGCTTCCCGCCACGCGGCGCGAGGCGGATCATCCGAGAGGTGTCCGGTCGCCCGGCGTGGCGCCGGGTGTCGTTCGGCGGTCTCGCGGTCCTCGTGCCCCCCGGCCTGACGACCCCCGACGAGCGCGCAGTCGACGGTGAGGTCCTCGTCCTCGCCGGTGACGGCCTGCGCCTCACCCTCGACGCGAGCCCGTTCCGCGACCGCTTCCTCGCGGCCCGTCCCCGACCGGGCCGGCGGCCCGTGCCCGGCACGGCCGCGGGCGACGAGGTCGTGGCCTTCGACGCCGCCGACGGCGGGACGGTCGTGGCGGCCCTGCTGCCCGAACCCGTCAGCGCCAGCGTGCACGTCGGTCCGGGCGCAGACCTCGACACCGCGCTCGACATCATCCGCAGCATCAGCCACGAGCGGGAGGAACCCGGCCGCTGACGGCCCCCGGACGGGCCCGACCCCGTGCCTGCCGGGGCGGGCCGGGGGCCGGGTGGCACACTGCCCGCGTGCGTCCGGGCCGGCTCCTGCAGCACGGCAACACGTCGCACCTGCACGAGTGGGGCACGGGGGCCGTGGCCAAGGTGCTCCGCGCCGACATCCCGGCGCACTGGGCCGAGCGCGAGGCCCTCACAACCGAGCTCGTCCGCGCGATCGGGCTGCCCGCCCCGACCGTCCTCGGGCTCGTCGACGTCGACGGCCGCCCGGGCATCGTCTTCGAGCGGGTCGACGGTCCGTCGATGCTCGAGGAGGCCGTCCGCCGTCCCGAGCAGGCGCTCGGGCTCGGTCAGCAGCTCGCCGCGCTGCAGCGGCTCGTCGCGGCGCGCACCGCACCGGCCGCCCTGCCCCGGCTGCGCGACCGCCTCGCGGCGAACCTCGCGCGGGCCGAGCTCGCGGGCCCGGTCAGGACGGCGGTGCAGGCCCGGCTGGCCTCACTGCCTTCGGGCACCGCGGTGTGCCACTTCGACCTGCACCCGGGCAACGTGCTGCTCGGGCCCGGCGGGCCCGTCCTCATCGACTGGTTCGACGCCGCGGCCGGCGACCCGCACGCCGACGTCGTCCGCACCGCGACGCTGCTGCACGCCGGCTTCGGCGACGGCCACCTCGCGAGCGCCCCAGCCCCCGTCCTCGCGGCGCTCCTCACGGGCTACCTCGGCGCGCTGGAGCCCGACGTGGCCGCCGACCCCGGCTGGGAACCGGTCGTGCGGGCGGCCCGGGTGGCCGAGCCCGTCGGCGCGGCGGCCCACGAGGCGCTGCGGGCGGCGGTGCACGCGGCCCTGCGCCGCGAGCCCGGCGCGACGCAGGGGAGGGCGACGGAGCGGGGGACGCCCGGCGTCAGGCCCGCGTCACCATCGGCCCGAGCGCGCTGACCGCGCGGGCCTCGGCCTCCGGCAGCTCCGTGCCGGTGATGACGCCGTCGACCTCCTCCACCCGCGCGATGCGGTGCAGGTGGTCGTTGCCGAACTTCGAGTGGTCGACGAGCACGACCGCGCGGCGCGCGGCGCGCAGCATGGCCCGCTTGATCTCGACCTCCTCGCGGTGGGGCGTGGTGAAGCCGTGCTCGGGGGACACGCCGTCGGAGCCGACGAACGCGAGGTCGACGACGATGCGCGACAGCTCGTCGGCGCCGGTCGGGTCGACGATCGCGAGCGTGCTCTTCTTGACGCGCCCGCCGAGGAGCACCACCTCGACGGCCTCGTTGTGCACGAGGGCCTGCATGACGGGGATCGAGTTCGTCACCACCGTGAGCGGGCGGTCGTGCGGCAGCATGCGCGCGACCTGCGCGGTGGTGGTGCCGGAGTCGATGAGCAGCGTGGCCTCGCCCTGCAGCTCCGCCACCGCGCGCTGCGCGATCCGCTGCTTCTCCTGCGGGTGCTCGGTGTCGCGCACCGCGACGCTCGGCTCGTACCGCCAGCGCTCCCACGGCACCGCGCCGCCGTGCGTGCGGCGCACGAGGCGCTGCTCCTGCAGGTGCGCGAGGTCGCGCCGGATCGTCTCCGTCGTCACCTGGAACCGGTCGGCGAGGTCGCCGACGTCGACCCGGCCGTCGGCCATCGCGAGCTCGGCGATCGAGTGCTGCCGCTCCAGGCGGGACAGCACGAGGGCACCCGAGGCCGTGGCCGTCGCGGCGGCCGGCTCGGCCTCGCGCGGCTCGGCGACGGGTCCCATCCCGACAGCGTAGGGCGGGACCCCGTCGCGGCGGGTGCCCGCGAGCACCGCGCGACCGGGCCCGGCGTGCGGTCCGGTCGCGCCCGGGCTCACTTGATGGCACCCATGGCGAGGCCGCGGATCATGCGCTTCTGGGCCACCCAGCCCGCGATGATGACGGGCAGCGTGGCGAGCGTCGAGGCGGCGGACAGCTTCGCGAGGAAGTTGCCGCGGGTGCTCACGTTGCCCGTGACCCACACCGGGACGGTCGAGGCGTCGGCCGGGTTGAGCTGCACGGCGAGGAAGAACTCGTTCCACGCGAAGATGAGGCAGAGCAGCGCGGTCGCCGTGAGGCCGGGGGTGACGATCGGCAGCAGCACGGAGCGGATCTGGCGCAGCAGGCCCGCACCGTCCAGCTGCGCGGCCTCGAGCAGCTCCACCGGCACCTCGCTGAAGAACGACCGGAGCATCCACACCGCCAGCGGCAGGTTCATCGCCGTGTAGAGGATGATGAGGATCGTCCAGGTGTTGAGGATGCCGAGCGTCTGCCCGATGATCCACAGCGGCAGGATGGCGCCGACGATGGGCAGGAACTTCGTCGAGATGAAGAAGAACAGCACGTCGCGCCACTTGGGGATGGGTCGGATCGCGAGGGCGTAGGCTGCCGGCACGGCGAGCACCATCGTGAGCGCGACGGAGACGCCGACGACGACGGCGGAGTTGAGGAACGCCTCCCCGGCCGTCAGCAGGCCGATCGCGTCGGCCGTGACCTCGCGGTAGCGCTCGAGCGTCGGGGTGAAGATCAGCGTGGGCCGGCTGTTGGCGACCGCCTCCTCCTTGAACCCGTTGACGAACATCCAGAAGACGGGGAAGAAGAACAGCGCGGCCGCGAGCCACGCGACGCCGGCGAGCACGGTGCCGCCCACCGAGGCGCGGCGGACGGGCCTCCGCGGGGCCGGTCGCGGGCTGCGCGCCGGCTCGCGGCGCTCGGAGGGGGCGGACGGGACGGGCGCGGTCGCGGTGCTCATGCGTTCGGGTCCTTCGAGATGAGGTTCGACAGCAGCCGCAGCGCGAGCGTCGCGATGATGATCGACGCGATGACGACGAGGATGCTGAAGGACGACGCGAGGCCGAAGTCCCAGCCGCCGCCGATCGAGCGCTGGTAGACGAAGTACGGGATGTTCGTCGAGCCCGGTCCGCCGCCGGTGATGACGACGATGTGGTCGAAGACCTGCACGAGGTAGATGGACCCGAGCAGGATCCCGAGCTCGAGGTAGGGCCGCAGCAGCGGCAGCGTGATCCAGCGGAAGATCCCGAACGGTCCGGCGCCGTCGACCCTCGCGGCCTCGAGCACCTCACCGGGCTGGCCCTGGAGCCCCGCCAGCACGATGAGCATCATGAACGGCGACCACTGCCACACGAGCACCGTGACGATGCTCCAGCCGGGCGCCACCTGCACGAACGACACCGCGTCGAAGCCGAGCGAGGTGATGACCCAGTTGAGGACCCCGAACTGGCTGGAGAACATCTGGTTGCTCCACACCAGGCCCGCGACGACGGGCATGACGAGGAACGGCGTGATCATGAGGGTGCGCGCGACGCCGCGGCCCGGGAACTTCCGGTCCAGCAGCAGCGCGAGCGCCGTGCCGATGACGAGCGACAGCAGCACCGCCGCGACGGTCATCCACACCGAGGTCCACGCCGCCCGCAGGAAGAACGGGTCGCCCCAGCCGCGCACGTAGTTCTCGAAGCCGACGAAGGTCCGTGGCGTGGGCGGCACGACCCGCCACTCGGTGAGGCTGTAGTAGATGCTGAACAGGAACGGCACCTGGGTGACGACGATGGTGAAGACCAGTGCCGGCAGGAGCGGCGCGCGGCGCAGCCAGGCGCTCTCGGGGCGTCGCCCGGCAGGTGCCGGACGGGGCGTCGCGGTCGGGGTGTCGGGCGGTGCGGGGGGCGCCTGCGCGGTCACGGGCTGCTCCTGTCTCCTAGGGCTCCGGGGTGGCTCCGGGTGGTGCCACCGGGCGCGGCGCGTGCCGCACCGCGCCCGGCGACGTGGGGCGAGGGTCAGCGGGTGCTGACCGAGCTCGCGATCTGCTGGCAGGACTCCAGCGCCGCGTCGACGCTCTGGCCGCCGGAGATGGCGGCGGAGAACTCCTGCGTGCAGCGGGTGCCGACGTCCTGGAACTCCGGCACGCCGACGAACTGCACGCCCGGCAGGCCGGGCCGCGGCTCGGTGCCCGGGTCGTCGATCGGCGCGGCCTCCATCGCCTCGAGCGTCTTGTCGGCGAAGGCGGCGGCCGCCTCCTGGTACGACGGGTTCTCGTACGTCGAGGTGCGGGTGCCGGGCGGCACGGCCGCCCAGCCGCCGGGCAGGTTCTCCCCGGCCGTCTCGATGTACTCCGCGCTCGTCGCCCAGCTGATGAACTCCCACGCCGTGTCGGGGTCGCTGGAGGTGGCGGGGATCGCGAGCGACCACGCCCACAGCCAGCCCGACGCGTCGGTCTCCTTGACCGGGGCGACCGCGTAGCCGTTCTGGCCCTTGACCGGGCTGTCGTCGGCCTCGAGCAGGCCCGCCGCGACTGTGGCGTCGTACCACATCGCCACGCTGCCCTGCTGGTACTGGTTGAGGCACTCGTTGAAGCTGGAGTTGGCGGCGTCGTCCTGGCCGGCGTCCTGGATGAGGTCGACGTAGAAGTTCAGGGCCTCCGTGAAGCCGGGGTCCGTGATCTTCGCCTCGCCGATGGAGCCGTCCTCGTTGGCCGCCCACCACGTGCCGCCGAAGGTGTTGACGACGGTCGTCAGCGACGCGCCGAGGTCACCCCAGCCGGGCTTGCCGCGCAGGCAGATGCCGGCCATCTCGTCGCTGTCGACGGTGCGGGCGATCTCGGCGACCTCGTCCCACGTCGGCTGGTCCGGCATCGTGATGCCGGCCTCGTCGAGGACGTCCTGCCGGTACATGAGGAACGAGGACTCGGCGTAGAACGGTGAGGCCCAGTAGCCGTTCTCGGTCGACAGGCCGGTGCGGACGGCCGGGATGATGTCGTCGACGTCGTACGCCTCGTCGTTCTCGGCGTACTCCGTGAGGTCGAGCAGCCAGCCGTTCTCGCCGAACTGCGGGGCCTCGTACAGGCCGGTCATGACGACGTCGAACTGCCCGCCGCCCGCGCCGACGTCGCGCGTCGTGATCTCGCGGAGCTGCTGCTCCTCGAGGATCGTGAACTCGACGTCGATGCCCGTCTCCGCCGTGAAGTACTCGGGGGTGAGGCTCGCGATGTCCTCCATCTGCGGGTTGCCGACGACGGCGACGCTGATCGAGCGGTCGCCACCGCCGTCGCCGGCCGCGCCGGTGGCGCCGTCGGTCCCGCCGGCGTCGTCGGAGCCGCAGGCCGCGAGGCCGAGCGCCAGGACGACGGGTGCGGTGAGCGCCACGGCACCGACGTGCCGCTTCCTGTGGACGGTCATGTGTCTCCTCGGTGTCTCGCGCCGGGAGCCGGTGGGTCCCGGTCGGTAGGGGGTGCTCGGTTCCGGTGCTCGGTCCCGGGCCCGGAGGCCGAGCCCGCGTCGGTGCCGCGTGCCAGGGGCTCGGGACGGGCCGGCGGTCGTCCGCGACCGCGCCCGGCCCCGTCGCCTCGTCCGCGAGGCTCCTGCGCCGCCGCCCGGCCACCTTCGGCCCGACGCCACCGCCGGAACCCCGGCACGGGTGCACGCTAGACCCGAGTCGGTGGGATGCCAACCCCTGTTCCCACACTTTCGCAGGACCGTGACCTTCCGGACCGCCCGAGTCTGTGGCTACAGTGACCCGCGCCGCCGTGCGGTGGCCGACCAGACAGCCTGTGAGCAGCGACGCCGGGCACCTCCCGCGTGTTGGGCTCCCACGGGCGTGCAGCGACGTACGGAAGGAAACGGGCATGACGGGGACGACCGAGGCCGAGGTCGGGACGCCGGACGGGGCCGCCGTGACGCGGCTGCCGGACGTGCCGCCCGGCGTGCCCGCACCGCCGTACGACCGGTCCCGGGTGACGGCGGGGATCGTGCACCTGGGGGTGGGCGGCTTCCACCGCGCGCACCAGGCCGTGTACCTCGACGACCTGCTCGCCCGCGGCGGCGACGCCCTCGGCTGGGGCGTGTGCGGCGTGGGGATCCTCCCCGCCGACGCCGCCATGCGCGACGCGCTGCGCGCCCAGGACTGCCTCTACACCGTCGTGGTGAAGCACGCCGACGACCGGCTCGAGCCGCGCGTCGTCGGCTCGCTCGTGGAGTACCTGCTGCTGCCGGACGACCCGCACGCCGTCGTCGAGCGGATGGCCGACCCGGCCGTCCGCATCGTGTCGCTGACCGTGACCGAGGGCGGCTACCACGTGCACCAGGTGACCGGTGAGCTCGACGCGTCCGACCCGGCCCTGCAGGCCGACCTCGTGCCCGGGGCCGCCCCGACGACGACGTTCGGGCTGCTGCTCGCGGCGCTGCGCCTGCGCCGCGAGCGCGGGGTGCCGCCCTTCACGGTGCTCTCGTGCGACAACCTGCAGGGCAACGGCGACATCGCCCGGCGCATGGTCGCCGCGTACGCCCGGCTCGCCGACCCCGCGCTGGGGGAGTGGGTGGCCTCCGAGGTCGCCTTCCCCAACTGCATGGTCGACCGCATCACGCCCGTCACCCGCGACGGCGACCGCGAGGCGCTGGCCGCTACCGCCGGCCTGGCGGACCGCTGGCCCGTCGTGTGCGAGCCGTTCACCCAGTGGGTCGTGGAGGAGCGGTTCCCGCTCGGCCGGCCCGCGTGGGAGGAGGTCGGCGTCCAGATGGCCGACAGCGTCGAGCCGTACGAGCTCATCAAGCTGCGCTTGCTCAACGCGAGCCACCAGGCGATCGCCTACCTCGGGCACCTCGCGGGGCACACCTACGCCCACGAGGTGCTCGACCGCGACGACTTCCGGCGCCTGCTGCGCGGCTACATGGACCTGGAGGCGACCCCGACGCTTCACGAGGTGCCGGGCATGGACCTCGAGGAGTACAAGGCGACGCTGCTCGAGCGGTTCGCCAACCCGCAGATCGCCGACACCCTCGCGCGGCTGTGCGCCTTCAGCTCCGACCGGATCCCGAAGTGGCTGCTGCCGGTCGTGCGCGAGCGGCTCGCCGCGGGCGGGTCGGTCGACCACGCGGCCCTCGTCGTCGCGGCGTGGGCGCGCTACGCGGAGGGCGTCGACGAGCAGGGGCGGCCCATCGAGGTGGTCGACCGGCTGCGGGGGCGGGTCATGGCCGCCGCGGCGCGCCACGAGGAGGACGAGCTCGCCTTCCTCCGCGACCCGGACCTGTTCGGCGGCCTCGTCGACGAGCCGGCCTTCACCGAGCCGTACCTGCGCTCGCTGCGGACGCTGCGCTCCACCGGCGCCGACGCCGCGCTGCGGGAGGTCGTCGGCTGACGGTCAGCGGGCGAGCCTCGTGACCACGGCGGAGCCCTGCCGGAGCGCGCCCTCCATGTACGACGGCCACTCCTCGTCGAGGTCGGCGGAGGCGAGCACGACGCGGCCGTCGTGCCACGGCTCGCGCAGCAGCGTGGCGAGCGCGACGGGGTCCGTGCCGGGCAGCACGAGCGGGCCGTAGCCGCCGCGCGTCCACTCCTCGCCCACCCAGTCGCCCTCCACGTACCCGACGGGCTCTCCGAGGGCGTCGGCGACCGCATCGCCGAGGGCCCGCCGGACGCCGGCGAGGAGCGCGGCGCGGCGGGCGTCCGGGCCTGCTCCAGAGAGCCGGCGTGCCTGCGCGCCGACCGCGAAGCCGGTGAGCACGCCGGCGCCGGGCCGGTCCGTGGCGGGGGAGGAGTCGACGAAGGTGCACCACGGCTCGCCGTCCCCGACGACGAGGCCCGAGCGGTCGTGCTCGCGCCAGACCGGGCGCTCCCACACCAGCGCCGCCTTCACGACGGAGGCCATGGGCAGCCGCTGCAGCGCGGCGTCGACGGGTCCCGGCAACGGCGGGTCGAGGTGCAGGCGGACCACGAGGGACAGCGGGACGGCGAGCACGACCGCGCCCGCCGTGGTGACGTCGGGGCGGGCGGGGTCGCCGCTCACGACCTCGACGGCGCCGTCGCGCAGCCGCACGGCCCGTACCGGCTGACCCAGGTGGAGCGTGCCGGGGGGCAGCCGGCCGGCCAGACCCGTGGCGAGCTGCTGCGGCCCGCCGCGCAGCCGGAAGGCCTCGACGTCGGCGAGGGGGCCGTCGCCGTCGAGGTAGCCGTCGAGGACGTCGACGAGCAGCGCCGCGCTCACCTCGCCGGGGTCCGCGCTCGCCTCGTTCGCCAGCGCCTGGTGCAGGAACCCCCGCACGAGCGGGTCCTCGACGTGCGCGGTCGTCCACGAGGCGACGGTCGCGTCGCGCAACGCCGCCGCCGCGACGGGGTCGCGGGTCGCCGCCTCCGCGGAGTCCGCGAGCAGCCGCGCGGCCGCCTGCAGCGCCTCGCCCCGCGCGCCGTCGAACGGCCGGCGCCCGCGGAAGAGCCCGCCACCGCGCTGCTCGACGGCCCAGCCGTCCCGGTGGTGGCCCGCGACGGTCGCCACCCCCAGCTCACGGGCGAGCCCGAGGACCCGGGCGTGCTCCGTGCCGACCCACTGCGCGCCCAGCTCGACCCAGCCGCCGTCCGGCAGTGCGGCGTCGTGGACGCGGCCACCGACCCGGTCGCGTGCCTCGAGGACGGCGACCTCCGCGCCGTCCCGCACGAGGGCCTCGGCCGCGGCGAGTCCCGCGAGCCCGGCCCCGACGACCACGACGTCGATCACGACGACAGTGTCGGGCACCGGCCCGGGGCTCCGGTAGCGGTGAGGTGACGCCCGGTCCGCACGCACGACCGTGTCGTGCGCGACCGTCCTGAGGGAGGTGCGTGTGCTGTCGCTGACGCGCGACCGTGTCGTGCACGACCGTGTCGTGCACGACCTCTCGCGCACGACTGCGTCGCGCACGACTCTGTCGCGCGTGACTCAGTCGTGCATGACCGATGCAGCCCGGGGTGTCCCCCCAGGTGGTCGTGCACGACCGACCCGCGGGCCGGGTCGTCAGACCGGGTGCTCGCGCGGCGGGGCCACGGACTCCCGGACGCGCAGGGGCATGGGCAGGCGCACGTGCGCGGGGCCGTCACCGTGTCCGTCGTGGGCACCGCCGTCACCGCTGCCACCGCCGACCAGGTCGACGAGCACGTCGATGGCGGCGCGACCGAGCGCGTGGTGCGGCAGGGCGACGGTCGTGAGCGCCGGGCGGAGCCAGCCGGCGAGCGGGACGTCGTCGAAGGCGACGACCGACACGTCGTCGGGCACGCGGAGCCCGGCCTCCGCGAGCGCCTGGTACGCCCCGAGCGCGAGGTGGTCGTTGAAGCACAGCAGCGCCGTCGGCCGGTCGTGGGCGAGCAGCGCGCGCGTCGCCTCGTAGCCGTCCGGCGGCTGCCACGCCGTGCACAGCATGCCGCCGGCGGGCCGCTCGCCGACCTCCGCGAGCGCCTCGGTGATCCCGCGCAGGCGCTCGAGGCCGGCGACGGTCCCGGGCGGCACCTCCTCGGCGGTCACGCCGACCCCGACGAGGTGGATGCCGTCGCGGTGACCGGCCGCCAGCAGGGTCCGCGCGGCGGCTCGTCCGGCCCCGAGCTCGTCGGGCACGACCGTCGGCACGCCGGACCCGGCCGGCGCCGCCGCGTTGAGGAGCACCACCGGGACGTGGACGCCCGGGGTCGGGTCGTCACGCTCGCGCGTGTACATGCTCGCGAGGACCAGGCCGTCGACCTGCCGGTCGCCCATCGCGGCCAGGAGGCGGCGCTCGTCGTCGGGGTCGCCGCCGGACTCCGCGATGAGCAGCATGAGGTCGCGCTCGCGCGCCCGCTCGAGCGCCCCCTTGATCATGTTGCCCGCGAGCTGCGACGTGGCGACGGTGTCGGAGACGAAGCCGAGCGTGCCCGTGCGGCCCGTCCGCAGCCCCACCGACACGAAGTTGCGGCGGTACGACAGCTCGCCCGCCGCGCGCACGACCCGCTCCTCCACGTCGCGGGAGATGCGCATCTCCCGCGCGCGCCCGGACAGCACGAGCGAGGCCGCGGTGGACGACACCCCGGCGGCCCGGGCCACGTCCGCGAGGGTCGCCCGCGTCCTCGGCATGCCCACCTCCTCGGGGGCGACCGCCTCGCCCAGCGGTTGACGGTAGTACAACCCGGGTGTCAGCATCGCCGTGCTAACGCGATTTAGCACCGACGGTCGGCCGTCGGCCCAAGACTCGACGACGAGAGGAAGGCCCACATGCGCCCTCTGAGGACGCACCGCCACCCCGTACTCATCCCCGCCGCCGTCCTCGCCGGCCTGCTGCCCCTCGCGGCGTGCTCCGCGCCGGGCGGGTCCACGACCGACGCGGCCGCGCCGGACGACGCGAGCGCCCCCGCCGCGGAGGGCTCCGCGGACCCCAGCGGGGCCGCCGTGGCCTCCGACGTCGACTGCGGCGACGACCCGATCACCATGGAGGCGTACTTCGAGACGGGCTTCCCCGTCGCGACCGCGCTCACCGACGCCTTCATGGAGGAGTACCCCAACGTGACGTGGGAGGTGCGCGAGGACCAGTTCGCCGTCCTCACGCAGAACGCCCCCCGCGTGCTCGCCGACGACCCGCCGGACCTCATGCGCCTGCCGCAGGTGTCCGAGCTCGCCGCCGACGGGCTGCTGCTCAACATGGACCCCTACGCGGAGGCGTTCGGCTGGGACGAGTGGCCGGAGTCCCAGCTGGAGCAGATGCGCGTCGACGACGAGGGGCGCCGCGGCGACGGGCCGCTCTACGCCATGGGCATCAACTCCTCGATGACCGGCATCTTCTACAACCGCGAGCTCGCGGAGCAGGTCGGCATGACGGAGCCGCCCGCCACGCTCGCCGAGCTCGACGAGGTCATGCAGGCCGCGGTCGACGCGGGCATCACGCCGCTCGTGCAGTTCAACGGCGGCGCGACGGGCGGCCTCGCCTTCCCGTTGCAGAACCTCATGGCCGCCTACGGCGACCCGGGGGCGATCAACTCGTGGATCTACCAGCAGCCGGACGCCACCATCGACACCCCGGAGAACCTCGAGGCGGTCGAGCACCTGCAGGGCTGGATCGACGCGGGCTACTTCGCCGACGACGTCAACTCCCTCGACTACTCGATGATGATGGCCCGCTTCATCGAGGGCGACAGCCTCTTCATCTTCAACGGCGACTGGGAGTCGGGGAACCTCGACGAGCAGATGCCGGGCAACGTCGGCTTCTTCCTCATGCCGCCGCTGGAGGAGGGCGGCCCACAGGCCGCCATGTCCGCGCCGCTCACGTTCGGTGTCAGCGCGAACGCGGCGAACCCCGACTGCGCGGCGTTCTTCCTCGACTGGACCGCGACGTCGGAGACGGCCCGCGACATCCTCGTCGAGGTCGGCGGCTCGCGGCCCATGGGTCCCGCCGACGCCTACATGCCGCCGGTCGACGAGGGCAGCGTGACCGCCGAGACGCTCGAGGCGGGCGCGACCATCGCCGAGGACGACGGTGCGATGGACTTCATCGCCAACGCGACCGGGTCCATCTACGCGCAGAGCTGGACGCCGCAGCTGCAGCAGCTGGTCGCGGGGCAGGTCGAGCCCGCCGACCTGCTCGCGACGGTGCAGGCGGACTACGAGAGCCAGGTCGCCGGCCGGTGATCGCGGAGACCCGTCCACCGGCGGCGCGGCGAACGGCCGCGGCCGCGACCGACCGTCCCCCGGTGGACGGGTCGGACCGCACGAGGCGTCGCGCCGCCCGTCGGCGCCGCGACGACCTCGTCGGCTGGCTCCTCGTCCTGCCCGCCGCGGCCTTCTACGGCGTCTTCGTGCTCCGGCCGCTCGCCATCACGGCGCAGTACTCGCTGTACGAGTGGAACGGCGTCGGTCCCTCGACGCCCGTCGGGCTCGACAACTACGTGCGCGTGGTCACCGACCCGACGCTGTACGGCTCCCTGCTCAACGCCGTCACCCTCATCCTGTTCTTCAGCGGCGTGCCGGTGCTGCTCGGGCTCGTGACCGCCGCGACCATCCGGCGCATCGCCACGAGCCGGCTCGCGACGGTCGCCCGGACCGTCGTGTTCCTCCCGCAGGTCATCCCGCTCGTCGCGGCCGGCATCACGTGGAGCTGGCTTCTGTCGTCGACCGGCGCCGTCAACCAGCTCCTGCGGGCGGTGGGCCTCGGCTCGGTGGCCCGGGCGTGGCTCGGTGACTTCGACTGGGCCCTGCCGGCGGTCGGCGTCATCGGCGCGTGGGTGCTGCTCGGCCTGTGCACCCTGCTGCTGCTGTCCGGCATGACGAAGATCGACACGTCGCTGTACGAGGCGGCGCGGATCGACGGGGCCGGGCCGGTGCGGGAGTTCCTCGCCGTCACGGTGCCCGGCGTGCGTCAGGAGATCGCCGTCTGCGTGACCGTGACGGTCATCGCGGCCCTCGCGAGCTTCGACATCGTCTACATCTCGACCCAGGGCGGTCCGGGCGGGCAGACGCTCGTACCAGGGCTGCAGATCTACTACCTCGCCTTCGCCTCGCGCGAGATCGGGCTCGCCTCCGCGCTCGCGGTCGTCCTCGTGGCGCTCGTGCTGCTGTGCGTCCTGCCGGTGCAGTACCTCGTCCGGAAGGGGGACTCGTGATCGTCGGTCGCGGCGAGGCGCTGCTCGGCCGGCTCGTCCTCGTGCTGCTCATGGCCGTGACGGTGCTGCCGTTCGTCAGCCTGCTCGCCACGGCGCTGCACCCGTCCGGCACCTACCCGCAGGGCCTGTCGTGGCCGGCGGACCCGCAGTGGCAGAACTTCGCCCGGGCGTTCACGTCCGCGGACATGGGCCGCCTGCTGTGGTCGAGCTGTCTCATCGTGGTGGGGGTCGTGCCGCTCGCCCTCGTGCTCGGCACGCTCGCCGGCTACGCCTTCGGCCAGCTGCGCATGCGGGGCAGCGGTGTCGTGTTCCTGCTGTTCGTGCTCGGGCTCACGCTGCCCTTCGAGGGCATCGTCATCCCGCTGTACTACCAGATGCGCGACCTCGGGCTGCTCAACACGAGGTGGGCCATCGTGCTGCCGCTCATCGGGCTGTTCATGCCGTTCGCGGTGCTGTGGATGCGCGCCCACTTCGTCACCATGCCGAAGGAGCTCGTGGAGGCGGCCCAGATCGACGGCGCGAGCACGTGGCAGCAGCTGTGGCGGATCCACGTGCCGCTCGCGGCGCCGGCGCTGTCGTCGCTGGCGATCCTGCTGTTCCTGTGGACGTGGAACCAGTTCCTCCTCGCCATCGTGCTCGTCGACGACCCCGGCAAGCGGACGATGGCCGGCGCGCTCGGTGCGTTCCAGGGGCAGTGGGGCACCGACATCCCGCTGCTGTGCGCGGGGTCGCTGCTCATCCTCACGCCCACGCTGCTGGTGTTCCTCGTCTTCCAGCGCCAGTTCGTGTCCGCGCTGCTGCAGGGGTCGGTGAAGGGATGAGCCTGCCCGCCCCGCGCACCGACGTCGTGCGCCCGCCTTTCGACCCGGACGTCGCCCGGGCGCTCGAGCTGCACGCCGACGAGCTCGTGACCGCGATGCTGCCGGAGGAGGTCGTCGCGGTCCGCGAGCGCCCGCCCGCCGACCCGGACCCCGACGACGAGGCGCTGTCGCGCGGCGGCCGCTTCGCGGTGCGCGACGTGGTCGTGCCGGGGGAAGGGGACCAGCCGGACGTCCCGCTCGTCGTCTGCCTGCCGACCGACGCCGACCTGCCCGGCCCCGTGCCGGTCCTGTACTTCGTGCACGGCGGCGGCCTCGTCGCCGGCAACGCACGACGCGACCTCATGCCGGTCCTCGCGCTCGCCGAGGCGCTGCGGCTCGCGGTGGTGTCGGTGGAGTACCGGCTCGCCCCGGAGACGCGCTACCCCGGTCCGCTCGACGACTGCTTGCGCGGGCTCACGTGGCTCGTTGCCGAGGCGCCCGCGCTCGGCATCGACCCCGCGCAGGTGGTGGTCATGGGCGCGAGCGCCGGCGGGGGCCTCGCGGCGGCGCTCGCGCTCCGTGCGCGCGACCGGGGCGCCCCGGCGCTGCGCGGGCAGCTGCTCGTCTACCCCATGCTCGACGACCGGAACTCGACGCCGTCCTCGTTCCAGATGGCAGGCGTGGGGGTGTGGGACCGGACGGCCAACGCCACCGGCTGGGGGGCCATGCTCGGCGAGGCCGCGGGCGGACCGGACGTGCCCGCGTACGCGGCGCCCGCCCGTGCGCGCGACCTGTCGGGTCTGCCGCCGGCGTACGTCGACGTCGGGTCCGCCGACACCTTCCGCGACGAGGACGTGGCCTACGCCTCGGCCATCTGGGCCGCGGGCGGCGACGCCGAGCTGCACGTGTGGCCCGGCGGCTGCCACGGCTTCGACGGGCTCGTGCCGGGCTCGCTGCTCGCCTCGGACGCCTTCGAGGCGCGCTACGCGTGGTTGCGGCGGCTGCTGCGACGCTGATGCCTGACGGGGTCGTCCGTCGTCTCCCCGCGCACGACTGTGTCGTGCGCGACCGTCCTGAGGTGGGGTCGTCCGTCGTCTCTTCACGCACGACCGTGTCGTGCGCGACCGTCCTGGGGTGGGGTCGTCCGTCGTCTCCTCACGCACGACTGCATCGCGCAGGACTGCATCGCGCAGGACTGCATCGCGCACGACTGCATCGCGCACGACTGCATCGCACACGACTGTGTCGGCCGCGACTGAGTCGTGCGTGACACGGTCGTGCGCGACACGGTCGTGCGTAACCGTCACGAGGACAGGACCCTCCTGAGGTGGTCGTGCACGACCTATCCGGCCGCGTCAGGACCGCCGTGGTCGGAGCGAGCGACGGGCTCGTCAGACGCCGTGCTCAGCGGCCACCCGACCCGAGCGGACCGCGGCGGCGAGGGCGGCGTGGTCGGCCTCGGTCTGGTCGGCGTAGGCGCGGGAGAAGCGGCACATCGCCTCGTCGAGGACCTCGCCCTTGCCCACGTAGCCGGCGATCATCGAGGCGCCGCTGGTCCGGGCGTGGCCCTTGGCGAGCAGGCGCCCGCAGATGCCGACGTAGTCCGCGAAGGCGGCAGCGCCGATCCGGTCCAGGGCGAGCGTGCCCTTCATGTTGCGGAACTGCCGGACGTAGAACTGCCGGCCCTCGACCGTCGTCCAGCCCAGCAGCGGGTCACTGACCGTCTGCAGCGCCTGCTGGTACTCCACGACACGCTGGCCCTGGTGGTCGTGCCAGGCGGAGTCGCCGTGGACGTACGGCGCGACCACCGAGCGCCGCGCCTGCTTGAGCTGCAGGAACAGCACGTCGTCGGGGCTGCTGCCCTCGCACAGCGCGACGTACGCGCGCAGCCCGACGCTGCCGACGCCCACGACCTTGTGCGCCATGTCGAGCACTGTGTAGCCGCCGAGCAGGCGCCGCCAGTGCGACGGCAGCGTCTCCAGGTAGTCGTCGAGGCCGACGGCGAGCGCCTCGGCGTGCAGCGCGTCGAGCCGCGTGATGAGCGGCGGCTCCTCGACTATCCGCCGCTCGCCGGCCTCGTCCTCCTGCGTGAACCGCGGCAGCGCGCGGTCGCTCGTGCGGCTGCGCGCCTTGCCGGCGGCGTGCTCGATGGCGCGGGCGAGCTCGTCGTCGTTCGTCGCGGCGAGCAGGTGCTCGAGGTCGAGGCGCTCGAAGGACCGCGACAGCAGCGGCTCCTCCGCCAGGCGCCGGACCTGCGCCCGGTAGGCCGCCGAGCACGACGTGACCGCGGCGGCGCAGTCGTCCTCCGAGTGCCCGTTCTGGCGCCCCGCGACCCACGTGCTCGCGCACAGCCGCCGCAGGTCCCACTCCCACGGGCCGGGGTGCGCCTCGTCGAAGTCGTTGAGGTCGAGGACGAGCTCGCGCTCCGGCGAGCCGTAGAAGCCGAAGTTGCCGACGTGGGAGTCGCCGCAGATGACGGGCGTGATGCCCGTCGAGGGCAGGCCCGCGCAGTCCGCGGCCATGACGATCGCGCTGCCCCGCAGGAAGCCGTACGGCGAGGCGACCATGCGCCCCACCCGCGCCGGCACGAGCCACTCCTCGCGGCCCTCGTGCGAGCGCTCGACGAGGTCGACGGGGTCGGCCCGGTCGTCGGCGACGCCCCACTCGCCGAGGCTCCGGCGCCGCACCCGCTTCCGCAGCGCCTTGCCCATGGCGTGGCGCTCGGCCCGCGGCGTCGGCCGGTCCCGCAGCGTGAGGTACGGCTGCGCGGGGGCGTCGGCGTGCACGGTGTGGGACGGGGCGCTCACGACTCGCCATCCTGTCGTGCCCGGCCGGGGCCGCGCCATGGTGCGCGGCGCGGCCCCCGGTCACCCGCGGCGACGCCTCACGCGTAGCCGAACGCGCGCCGCTCCTTGCGCTCGTAGCCGATGCGCGCGAGGCGGAGGGCGAGGCCGTACCCGGGCGGGGCGTCTGCCAGGACGCGACGCAGGACGGGCTCCGGCAGCTCGTCGGCCATCCACGGCAGCATGAAGCCGAACATGAGCGACGCCGGGTAGCCGGACCGCGCGGCGCGCTCCGTCGTCTCGTGGTCCGCGGCGGTGAACAGCCGCTGCCACAGCGGCAGCGCGTCCGTCTCCTCGTGCGCGAGGTGGGCGAGCAGGGCGGCGCGGGCCGAGGCGATGGTCACGGCGAGGGCGTTGCGGTGGTCGGAGCACGGGTGCTCGACCATGTCCCGCAGCGCCGACCCGCACGCGTGCAGCGCGGGGTCGATCTGGTCGTGCTCGGCCTCCATGGCGTCGAGCACCTCCACCGCCGCCGGCTCGCCGGCCTCGGTCGCCCGCGTCTTCATGAGCGGCCACGCCGTGTCGTCCTCGACGGTGTGGTGGTGGTGCAGCACCTCGCCGAAGCGGTGCCAGCGCTGCTCCAGCGCCCGCCACGTCGCGGCCGCCTCGACGGGGGTCGCCCGGGCGGCAGCCTCGAAGCGGCCGAGGTCGCGGCGGAAGGCGTGGTGCATGAGGTACATGCCGGTCTGGTCGTGCGGGCCGTCGGCGACGTGGGCCTGGCCGGGCAGGTCGACCTGAGTCGTGCCGGAGGTGGTGGTCATGGCTGCTCTCCTCGTGGGGGCCGCCCGGTGTCCGGCGGCCTGGTGGGGCGTCCCGGCCGTCCGCCGGGCGTCGGGACGAGCCTGACCGGCGCCCCTTGGGTCGGGCTTGGGCCGGGCTTGCACGTTGCCGGGTACGACGGCCGGGTCGCCGCCTACCGTGTGCGCGTGCGCCTCCTCGTGCTCGGGTCCACGCGGGTCCCCGGCCCCTCGGGCGACGGGGGAGCGGCGGCCGCACCGGTCGGCGCGCGCAAGCCTCGGGCGCTGCTGGCGGCCCTGGCGATGACGCCGGGGCGTCCCGTGTCCCTCGACGCGCTCGCCGACCTCGTCTGGGACGGTGCGCCGCCGCGCGCGGTCCGCTCCGCCGTCCACGCGTACGTGTCGGGCCTGCGGACGGTGCTGCGCGGGTCCGCGGCCGACGGCGGCGCCGCCATCGTCACCACCGACCACGGCTACGTCCTCGACGTGGCGCCCGACGAGGTCGACGCACACGCCTTCGCGCGCGAGGTCGACGACTGCCTGCGCGTGCTCGACCCGCTGCCGGCCCGGCTGCCGGGCGGTGCCGGCCCGCCGCTGCCCGGTCGCGACGTGGTGCTGGGGACGGTCGAGCGGCTCGAGGCCGTCGACGCGTGGTGGGGCGGGACGCCCTACGCCGACCTGCCCGCCCACCTCGACGTCGAGCAGGAGCGCGCGGGGCTGGAGCGCCGCCGCGCCGAGGGCCGGCTCGCCCGGGCGACGGCGCTGCTCGCCACCGGCGACGCGTCCGGCGCCCTCGCGTGGACGGCGGACGCGACGGCCGAGCAGCCGCTGTCGGAGCAGGTGTGGGCCCTGCACGCGCTCGCCCTCTACCGCTCGGGACGCCAGGTCGAGGCGCTCGACGCGCTACGGACCCTGCGCGAGGCGCTCGCCGACCAGCTCGGCCTCGACCCCACCCCGCGCGTGCAGGACCTCGAGCGGCGCGTGCTCCGGCAGGAGGCCGCCCTCCTCGTCCCTCTGCTGCCCCCGCCGCCCGTCGCCGCGCCGGCCCCGCCGGCCCCGCCGGCCCGGCAGAGTGAGCCGGCGAGCGCGCCGTCGAGCGAGGTACCGGGTGAGCCGTCGGGCGAGGCGCCGGGCGACCTGCCGAGCGGGCCCTCGAGCGAGCCGTCGAGCGAGCCGGCGTCCGTGCCGGGACCACCGGCTCTCGTCGGACGGGCCGAGGAGCAGGCCGCGCTCTCAGGCCTGCTCGACGCGGCGCTCGCAGGCCGTACCGCCGTCGGCGTGGTCGTGGGGGAGCCAGGCATCGGCAAGAGCGCGCTGCTCGGCGACCTCGCCGCCGCGGCCCGGGCCCGGGGCGTGACGGTCGCGACCGGGCGCTGCTCGCAGGACGACGGCGCGCCCCCGCTCTGGCCGTTCCTGCAGGTGCTGCGCGACCTCGGCGCCGGCGCCGCCTCACCGCTCGAGCTCGTCCCCACCGGCGACGCACCCGCCTTCGGCACGTGGGAGCGCGTCGCCCGCGGGGTGCTCGACGCGGCGGCCGAGCGCCCCGTCCTGCTCGTGCTCGACGACCTGCACTGGGCCGACGAGGCGACGCACCGGGCGCTCGCGCACCTGCTCGGCAGCGCCCCCGACGACGCCCGCCTCGCCCTCGTCGTGTCCCGCCGCGCGCACCCCGAGCCGTCGGGCACGCTCGCGCTCGCCGCCGACGCCCTCGCGCGGCGCCAGAGCGTGCGCCTCGACCTGCGCGGCCTCGGCGTCGCCGCCGCGGCCGAGCTCGTGCGCCCGCTCGCGCACGCCGACGTGCCCGACGGCGAGGTCGCCGCCTGGCACCAGCGCTGCGGCGGCAACCCGTTCTACCTCGCCGAGCTCGCCCGGGTCACCGCCACCGGCGGCAGCGCGGACGCCGTGCCCGGAGGCGTCCTCGACGTCGTACGACGCCGGCTCGGGGACCTGCCCGAGGTCACGCAGGAGCTGCTTCGCACGGCCGCGGTCGTCGGACGCTCCTTCGGCTCCGCCCTCGTGGCCGCCGCGAGCGACGCCGAGGAGGACGCGGCCGAGGACGCGCTCGCCGTCGCCGTCGCGCAGGGGCTCGTCGCGGAGACCGGCACCGGCACGTGGGCCTTCGCGCACGCGCTGACACGGGACGCGGTGCTCCGCACGCTCGGAGCGTCGCAGCAGGCACGTCGCCACGCCCGGCTCGCGCGGCTGCTCGAGGAGGCGGACGCCCGCTACGTGGAGCCCGACGAGCGCACCACGGAGCTCGCGCGGCACTGGACCGCGGCCGGCCCGTCGCACGCCGACCGGGCGTGGCCCGCGGCGCGCGCGGCGGCCGACCAGGCCCGAGCCCTGTCGGCGCACCTGGAGGCGTTCAAGTGGCGGGAGGCGGCCGTGGCCGCGCAGCGCCGCAGCTCGCGCTCGGACCCGATCGACCGCTACCGGCTCCTGCTCGACCTCGCCCAGGACGCCGCCCTCGCCGCGGTGTGGCCGCCGGTCGTGGAGGCGTGCACGGAGGCAGTCGCGATCGCGCGGGGGGTCGGCGACCCCGAGCTCGCCGCCACGGCCGCGGCGGGCCTCAACCGGTACGCGCTGTGGACACCGCAGGAGTGGGACGTCGTCGACGGGCCGACCTGCTCGAGGACCTGCGCTGGGCGCTCGAGGCGCTGCCGAGCGGCGACAGCCCCGCGCGGTGCCGCCTCCTGCTCTCCCTCGCGGTGCAGCTGTACTACGACCGAGGGGCCGCGGCGGAGCGCGCCGCCCTCGTCGAGGCGGGTCTCGCGACCGCCCGTCGCCTCGACGACCCCTGGCTGCTGTGGTGGGCGTACCGGGCCGCCTGGCACGCGACGTGGTTCCCGGCGCGCCTCGACGAGCAGCTCGGGTACGCCGAGGAGGCCCTGCGCGCGGCGGAGCGGGCGGGCGACCCCGCCGCGGAGTCGGTGGCGGCACTCGCTCTCGCCGGCAACCGGCTGGAGCGCGAGGGGCCCGACGGGTGGGCGGAGCTCGCCGAGCGCGCCGACGCCCTCGCCCGCCGCCACCGGCTGCCCTACGTGCGCATGGCGCGCCACCTCGTCGAGTCGAACCTCGCGACGCTGCGCGGCGACGCCGCGGCCCTGCAGGAGTCGGTGACGCTGTACTACGACGCGCTGCGCGACGTCGCCGTCCCGGGGCCGCAGCGTGAGGCGAACATGGACGCGCTGCTGCTCCACATGTGGGACGAGTCCCTCGCCGAGCACAGCGCCGTCATCGACGCGGCGGCCGACCTGCACCCCATGCTGTGGCCGATCCTGCACGCCGCTCTCGCCCGGTCCGACCGGCCCGACCAGCTGCGCGTGGCGCTGGCGCACCACCCGCTGCCGGACCTCGCCGGGCTGTGGTCGAGCACGTGGACGCACTGCTGGGAGGCCGAGGCGGCGGCCGCCGCCGGCGACGCCGCACGGGCGGCGCGCGTGCTGCCGCTGCTGCGGCCGCTCGCCGGACGCATGTGCGTCGCCGGCATCGCCATCGCGCAGGGGCCGGTCGACGGGTACCTCGCGCTCGCCGCCGCGACGGCGGGGGAGCGGGACGAGGCACGGCGGCACGGTGACGTGGCGGAGCGCCTCGCGCGGGACTGGGGGCTGGACCGCTACCTGGACTGGCTGCGCGAGCGTCGCGCCGACCTCGGCTTCTGAAGCCGGATCGGCTTCGAGGGCGGCCCGTCCGCCGGCCGGTCGAAGCCGGTCGAAGCCGGTCGAGGCCGGTCATGGTCGGTCGTGCACGACCTGCGGAGGGAGTGGTGTGTCCCGCTCCGCTCACGCACGACTGTGTCGCGCACGACTGTGTCGCGCACGACTGTGTCGCGCACCACACAGTCGTGCGCGACACAGTCGTGCGTCGACGGTGCTCGGAAGGACCCGCTCTCAGGTGGTCGTGCACGACTGTTGTGAGTCGCCGTCCGCTGGGTCCGACCCGTCACATCGCGCACGCGTGACCGTCCGGGGCCGCGGGCTCACCCGTCGTGGTCGGGCACGTCCGTCCGGCTCGCCCGACGGACGAGCCCGCTCAGGCGGTGCCGGCTCCTGCGCCGGCCGGCACGGCTCCGGCGTCGGCACGCTCGTCCTGCTCCTCGGCCCGCCAGGCGGTCACGGTGTCGCGCACGTAGGTGGCGAAGTCGCGCGGCTCGCGGCCGAGCAGCTCCCGGGTGGCGGCGACGTCGCGCGGCTTCGTCGGCATCGAGATGCGACGGAGGACACGGAAGGACGCCGTCCAGTCCGCGAGGCGGTGCCCGGACAGGTACCGCGCGAAGGTCCGAGCCATGAGCTCGTCGTCGTCGCCGAGGTAGGCGACCGGGTGCCCGAGCTCCGCCGCCCACACGGCCGCGGACTCGGCGCCGCCGATCGACGCTGGGCCCGACACGTCGTACGCGCCGGGCGCGAGGTCGCCGTCGACGAGCGCGCGCGCCACCACGTCGCCCACGTCTCGCAGGTCGACCCGGTTGACGCCCTTCGCGCTGAGCGGCGTCACGTAGCGGCCGGCGCGGATCTCGTCGGCGAAGACCTCGTCGTTCTGCATGAAGTTGCCGGGCACGACGAGGACCGGGCGCAGCGGGTGCCGGGCGACCTCGCGCGCGAGGGCGATCTTGCCCCGGTAGTGGGGGAGCACCCGGCCCATGACGACGCGCATCACGGCCTCCGTCACCGGGTTCCGGGCGTGGACGTGGACGCCGGTGAAGACGAGCCGTACGCGCTCCGCCTCGCACGCCGCGAGGACGGTCCGCGCGAGCTCCCGCTCGTCCGTCTCGTGCGGGGTCACGTAGAAGGCGGCGCCGGCGCCGCGCAGGGCCGCGCGCAGCGAGGCGACGTCGCGCAGGTCGCCGCGGACCCGCTCGACGCCGGCGGGCACGTCGGCGCGGTCGGGGTCGCGCAGGAGGGCGCGGACGCGCGCCCCGCGGGCGAGCAGTGAGGCGACGACGTGCCGGCCGACCTGGCCGGTCGCGCCGATGACGAGGACAGGCGCGCCCGCGGGCAGCGGGCCCTGCAGGACGGGGACGGTGGGGCGGGACGGTGCCACGGGAGTGCCTCTCGTTCGGGGGCCGGGCTCGTCCCGGCGCTGCACCGAGCCTCGCCCCGCCCCCTTGCGCCGGCCTTGGCTGGTGCTTGGGCCCGGCCGTCAGCCCCAGGCGTCCGCGGGCTCGCGCACCTTCGGCACGTACCGGTCGAAGTACACGCGGGCGATGAGCTCGCGCCGGCTGCGGACGCCCGCCTTGTCGAAGACCGACTTGAGGTGGTCCTGCACCGTCCACGCCGACAGGTGCAGGCTCGTGGCGATCTCCTTGGTGTCGAGGCCCTGCAGCACGAGCTGGGTGACGTCGCGCTCGCGCGGGGTCAGGTCGTACGCCGCCACGACGAGCGGGACGACGTCGGGCGGACGCGCGTCGTCGATGGTCACGACGACGTCGCCGACGAGGCCGCCGGAGCCGTACATGGGCGAGGCGTGGAGCACGTGCCACATGCCGGTGCGCGAGCGGACCCGGGCGCGCGGTGGCAGGTCCACCTCGCCGCGGGCGTAGCGGCGGGCCGCGCCGACCAGCGACGTGATCATGCCGTCGGCCTCGGGCGTCGAGATGACGCCGAGGAGCTGCGAGACCCGCTCGGCGGCGCCGGCGCTGAACTGCTTCACCTGCCCATCGGGTCCCACGATGATGACCGCCGGCCCGCTCGCGACCGACGTGGTCTCCTCACCGGCGGACAGCAGCAGCCCCGTGCGGATGCCGAGGCACAGCGACGACGACAGCGCGTCCATCGTCGCGACGTCGTCCTCGTCGAAGCGCCCGCTCTCCGGGTCGCGGAACAGGGCGATGCCGCCCCACGCCTGGCCACGGTCCTTGGCGACGACCCGCAGCTCGTCGGTGTAGCCGTAGTGGGGCCGCATGAAGTCCTCGACCCGCCGGGTCGCCGCCTGCTCGTCGCGGCGCACGAGGCCGACGGCGACCGCAGGGTCCGGGCGCCGGGCGAGGTCGCGGAACGACGTCGCGTCCTCGGTGCCGTACTCGCGCAGGCCCCACTCGTGGTCGTGGTCGTCCCTGCCCCGCAGGTCGCCGAACTTCCACGTGCCGGTGAGCAGCAGGGTCGCCGGGTCGACGGACGCGACGCACGCCGCGACGAAGGGCACGGCGCGCGAGAAGGAGTCGAGCGCCTCGCCGAGGAAGGTCTCCAGGTCGAGCCCGGCGCGCGCGAGCACGTCGACGTCGCGCAGGACCCGCTGGGTGGTCAGGCCACGTGCCACGGAGGGAGTGTGGACCTCGCGGGCGCGCGAGCACCATCCCCAGTTCGCTGGGGGGTCGCCCGTTCCCACGGGAGCCCGGAGGGAGGTCCCCTCGCCCGGGGGACTGACGCATGTACGTGAACCGGCCCACGCTCCTCCTCGAGACGGCCCGCCCACCGGCGGGCACCAGACAGCAGGAGGAAGCACCGTGTCCGTCAGCACCCCGTCCGTCCCCGTCCCCGCCGAGCCGCCGGCCGCCGAGTCCGTCGAGACCAGCGAGACCGCCGAGACCGCCGAGACCGCCGAGGCCGTCGCCGTCGCGTCGGTGCTGGCGCTGCGCCACGAGCTCGGCGAGCTCGTGCGGCTGCCGAGCGACGACGACTTCGACGCCGCCCGCACGCCGTGGAACGTCGCCGTCGCCCAGCACCCGGCCGCCGTCGCGCTGCCGCAGACCGCCGAGGACGTCGTCCGCGTGGTCCGCGCGGCCGCCCGGCACGGCCTGCGCGTCGCCCCGCAGGGCACCGGCCACGGCGCCGGTCCCCTCGGGGAGCAGGACCTGAGCCGCACCGTCCTGCTGCGCACCACCGCCCTGCGGGACGTGACGGTCGACCCGGTCGCGCGCACGGCGCGCGTCGGCGCCGGAGCGGTGTGGGACGACGTCGTGCCGCTCGCGGCCGAGCACGCCCTCGCGGCGCTGCACGGGTCCTCGCCCGACGTCGGCGTCGCCGGGTTCTGCCTGGGCGGCGGCATCGGCTGGTACGCGCGCGCCCACGGCCTCGCGACCAACGCCGTCCGGGCACTGGAGGTCGTGACGGCCGGCGGCGACCTCGTGCGCTGCGACGCCGACACGGAGCCCGACCTCTTCTGGGCGCTGCGCGGCGGGGGCGGTGGTCTCGCGGTCGTGACGGCGCTCGAGATCGGGCTGCTGCCCGTCGCCGACGCGTACGCCGGCATGCTCCTGTGGGACGGCGAGCGGGCTCCCGACGTCGTGCGCGCGTGGGCGCGCTGGACCGCCGACCTGCCGGAGGACACGACGACGTCGTGCCGCGTCCTGCGCCTGCCGCCGCTGCCGGAGCTGCCGCCGTTCCTGTCCGGGCGCACCGTCGTCGTCGTCGACGGTGCCGTGCTGGCCGACGACGCCACCGGCACGGAACGCCTCGCTGCGCTGCGCGCCCTGGCCCCGGAGATCGACACCTTCGCGCGGACGCCCGCGACCGCGGTCACCAGGATCCACATGGACCCGGAGGGTCCGACGCCCTCCGTCGGCGGCTCGCGCCCGCTCCGCGCCCTGGAGGCGGACACGGTCGAGGCGTTCCTCGCGGCCGTGGGGCCGGGTGCGCCGACGTCCCTGCTCGTCGCGGAGCTGCGCCACCTCGGTGGCGCCCTGGCCCGTCCCGCGGCGGGCGGCGGGGTGCTCGACCACCTGCCGTTCGGCTACGTCGCGTTCTTCGCGGCCGTCACGCCGTTCCCGGAGGCGGTCACCGCCGGGCGCGCCGACGTCGCCGCCGCGCGCGACGCGCTGGCCCCGTGGGACGCCGACCGCGTGCTGCTCAACTTCGTCGAGGACGCGGGCGACACGTCGAAGGGCTACGCGCCGGCGGCGTGGCAGCGGCTGCAGGCGGTGCGGGCCGCGGTCGACCCGACCGGTCTGCTGCAGCCGAACCACGTCGCGCGCTGAGGCCCGGTCGGCCCCGCTCGAGCGGTGGACCGGTCGTGCGCGACCTTCCTCGGCGGGACGGGGTCATGGTGCCGCTCACGCACGACCGTGTCGCACACGACACGGTCGTGCGTGAGGCGTCTCCGCTGCACCCGTCCTCCGGACGGTCGTGCACGACGGTCCGGGCGGCGGTTCGGAACCGTCACCGGAGGTCGCGCCGCATGACGAGGCGCGGCAGCTTCGACGCGACCGCGTCGGTCTGCCCGACCACCTCGAACCCGGCGGCGGCGAACATCGCGCGCGTGCCGACGAACGCCATCGTCGTGTCCATCCGGCCCGGCGGGTCGACGGGGTACGCCTCGACGGCGGGGGCACCGTGGTCGGCGGCGTACGCGACGGCGCCCTCGAGCAACGGCGTCGTGACGCCCTGCCGTCGGTGGCCGCCGCGCACGACCACGCAGATGACCGACCACACCGGCACGTCGTCGACCGGGCGGATGAGGCGGCTGCTCACCAGCCGCGGGATCTCCGTGCGCGGTGAGATGCTCGCCCAGCCGACGGGCACGCCGTCGCGGTAGGTGACGACGCCGGGCGGGTGCTCGCGCTCGCACAGTCGGCGCATCGCCTGCTCGCGGCTGCCGCCGCCGAGCTGCGCGATGTCGCGCTGCGGCAGGCGGTGCGACAGGCACCAGCAGTGCGTCGCACGTCGGTTGGGGTTGATGACGTCGGCGAGGTCCTCGAAGCGGTCCGGCGTCACCGGGTGGGTCTCCCACGTCATGCCGGCCAGCATGCTGCGGGGCGCCGACAGCCGCTGCGCTGTCGGTGCCGCGTGGCACGGTAGGGGCGTGGCGGACAAGGTCGCGGCCGGCAGGCCGCAGGAGCAGGAGCTGACCGTCCCCGACGTCGAGGCGTGGCGGGCCTGGCTCGCGGCCAACGTCGACGACGAGGTCGGCGTGTGGCTCACGCTGGCGAAGAAGGGCACGACGAGCCCGACGAGCCTCACGTACGCGCAGGCGCTGCAGGAGGCGCTGTGCCAGGGGTGGATCGACGGTCAGACGAAGAGCGTCGACGAGCGCGTCTACCGGCAGCGCTTCACCCGCCGGCGCGCGCGGAGCCTGTGGTCCAAGCGCAACGTCGGATACGTCGCCGAGCTCACCGCGGCCGGTCGCATGCAGCCCAACGGTCTCGCCGAGGTCGAGCGGGCCAAGGCCGACGGCCGCTGGGACGCCGCCTACGCCGGGCCGGCGACGATCGAGGTGCCGCCCGAGCTGACGGCCGCGCTCGACGCGGAACCCGCCGCGCGGGCCGCCTTCGACGGGCTCAGTGGCCAGAACCGCTACGCCGTCCTGTTCCGCGTCACGACCGCAGCGAAGCCGGAGACGCGGGCGCGGCGGATCGAGACGCTGGTCGCCATGCTCGCGCGGGGCGAGACGCCGCACTGAGCGCACCGTCCGGCGCGGCCGGCGTCTGCGGGCACGTGGCTACTCTCGTCGTCGTGAGACGTGCCGAGGCGGTACCGCTCCCGGCGGGGTTGTCGGCAGACGACCTGCGGGCGCACCTCCGCGCCGCGGGTGCGGTCGTCGCCTTCCTGCACGGCAGCAGGGTCGCCGGGACCGCGCGCCCGGACTCCGACGTCGACGTCGCCGCCTGGTTCGGTCGGTCGGTCCCGGGCTGGGACGTGCCGTTGCCCACGGGCGTCGACCTCCTCGTCCTCGACGACGCAGGGCTCGAGCTGGCCGGCCGCGTCGCGCAGTACGGAGCGCTGCTCCTCGACGACGACCCGCCCACGCGCGTGGCGTGGCAGGCCGACCGCGCCAAGCGGTACCTCGACGAGGCCCACCGGCGCCGGGAGATCGCGGACACGGTCTTCGGGCGCCGACGCTGATGGTCGACGAGGGCCGCCTGGCGCGGCTGCTGCAGCGCCTCGGTGAGCAGACGGCCCACCTGCGCGCACGAGCCTCGCAGGACCGGGCGGCGTTGCTGCACGACCCACGGGCGGCAAGGTGACGATCAACCAGGTGTACCGGAGCGCGTTCACGGGTGGTGGCGTGGGGGCGGGGCTGGACTTCTTCACCAGGGAGGTTCCCGGCTCCTACGACCGTCTCGTCCGGCGCAATGAGAAGTAGGTCGGCCGCCCCTCGAGACCGCGGTCGAGTGGCACGACCAGCCCTGGCCCTCGCGGCCGTGATGCTTCTGGCCGCGTTGCTCCCGGCGTCTCGGGCGGACTCGACCCCGGCTGCGGTCGTCGTGCTGCTGACGGCGGCCGTGGTGACCGCCGCCGTCACGACGCTGCGTCGACCCACGCCCCGGGCCGTGGGTGTGGGCGTCTGCTTCCTTGCGGGCGGTGTCGCCGTGCGGCTCGTGAGTGGTGACACCGACCTGGCCGCCACCTGGTTCCTCGCGGCGCTCGGTGGAATCGGCCTCGGGGCGATCGTGAGCGCCCGCCGCGGAGCGCGGTGACGACCCTCAGTACGTCTCGCCCACGGTGTTGCTCGGCCGCTCCCCGCGCGCGAGCTGCAGCAGCTGCTCGCGGGCGACCGCCCACGCGCGCTCGTCGGAGCCGGCGGTATGCCCACCGACGTGCGGGGTGAGCAGCAGGCCGGGCGCGTCCCACAGCGGGTGCTCCGCCGGCAGCGGCTCGGGGTCGGTGACGTCGAGCGCGGCGAGCAGGCGTCCGGCGCGCAGCTCGGCGAGGAGCGCGTCGGTGTCGACGACCGGGCCGCGGGCGCCGTTGACGAGCACCGCGCCGTCCTTCATGCGGGCGAGGAACGCGGCGTCGACCAGCCCGCGCGTGGCGTCGGTGAGCGGCACGACGAGCACGACGGCGTCGGCGCCGGGCAGCAGGTCCGGCAGGTCGTCGACCCCGCGGACGCCGTCGCGGGCGGTGCGGGCGACGAGGGTGACGGTGCAGCCGAACCCGTCGAGGCGGGCCCGCGTCTGCTCGCCGAGGTCGCCCGCGCCGACGACGACCACGTGCGCGCCCTGCAGGCCGGGGCTGCCCACCTCGCGCCACTCGCGGCGGTCCTGCTGCCGGACGAAGCCGGGGACGGCGCGGCGCACCGCGAGCAGGACGGTGACCGCCCACTCCGCGGTCGACCCGCCGTGCGCGCCGCGCCCGTTGACGAGCGCGACGCCGTCGGGCAGCCGCCCGAGCCACGCCTCGACGCCGGCCGAGAGCGTCTGCACGACCTCGACGCCGTCGACGGCCTGCACCACGTCGAGCACGCCGTCGGTGGACTCCCCGGCCGTCACGACGGCGCGGGCCCGCTCGGGCCACGTGCTGCGGTCGGCGGTGTCGACGAGCACGGGCTCGAGGTCGTCGAGCCCGCTCAGCTCCTCGAGGCCGCGCTGGGTGAAGACGATGACGGTGGAGGGCACCCGTCGACCGTACGCGGGGACGGGGACGGTGGTCCGACGGGCCGGTCGGGCCGGTGCGGTGCGGGCGGCCGGTCAGCCGGCGCAGTCGACCCGCGGGTTCCACGGCGCGAAGACGCCGTCGGGGTTGGTCTCGTACAGCCACACGTGCATGTCGTAGTGGATCGGCATGCCGGGCGCGTGGCCGAGCATCGGGCCGTCGAACCCGCGGCCGAACAGCGACGGCCGGTCCTCGTCGGTGTCGAGGTCCTGGTCGGCGTCGACCGACAGCCACTCGACGCCCAGCAGCCGGGCGCCGCCGTCCGCCGTGGGCTCGTAGAGCACGACCGTCGGTGCCGAGGGGTCCGTGCTGCCGACCAGGTCCAGGTTCGTGTAGTGCACGCCCATGCCGCCGGCGTCCGACGTCTCGCACGGCGACGCCGGCACGTAGCCCTCGGCGAGCGCGACCTCGACGTCGGCGAAGCGCGCGAAGCGCTTGCGCGCCGCGGCGAGGTCCGCGCCGTTCCCGGCGCGGCTGTGCGTGCCGTCGGCCCGGTGGCCCTCGTGCCCGGCGTGCTCGCCGGTCGCGTTCCGGCCGAAGACGGCCGCGGTGGCGCTCGCCGCCTCGGTGCTGCCCTGCCCGGAGGCCGGACCGGCGAGCGCGACCGTGCCGGCTGCGAGCAGCGCGGTGGCGAGGAGCGGCAGGGCGACGGCGTGGGCGGACGTCGTGCGGCGGGCGGTGCGACGGGTGGTGCGGGCGGTGGTGCGGTGGGAACGGGTGCGGAGCACGTGGCTCTCCTCGGGTGCGGCGCCGGTCGCGGCGCGGTCGGTACGGGCGGTCGCCCGTCTGCCGAGGAGCCTCCGGGGCCCGGCTTGAGCACGGCTTGCATGCCGCTTGCCGGACGCTTGGGTGGTGCGGCCGCGGCCGACAGGATCCGTACGGGGGACCCGACCACACGACCCCGTCGCGGACCGAGCCCGACGTCTACGGTGCACCCGTGGGCCTCGCGAGGCGGTCGACGCCGCCCGGTCACCCGGACGTCTCGCGGCGCGAGGCCCTCAACCGCAGCATGCTGCGGGTGCGCGACGCGATCGACCGCCGCTACGCCGAGGAGCTCGACGTCACGGCCCTGGCCGCGCTCGCGCACGTGTCGCCGGACCACCTCATCCGCTCCTTCCGCACCGTCTTCGGGGAGACCCCGCACCGCTACCTGCAGCGGCGCCGGGTCGAGCGGGCGATGCACCTGCTGCGCACGACGACGACGCCCGTCACCGAGGTCTGCCTGCACGTCGGGTTCACGAGCCTCGGCACCTTCAGCCGCACGTTCCGCTCTGTCGTGGGGGAGTCCCCGACGGCGTACCGCTCGCGCGGGCGGGTGCCGGCGGTCCCGTCGTGCTTCGGCATGGCGTGGACGCGCCCGAGCACGGCCGCGGTCGTCGCCGTCGCCTCGCCGGACCCGTCGGACCCGTCCGACCCGCCGGACCCGCCGGACCCGCCGGACCCGCCGGACCCGCTGGACCCGCTGGACCCGCTGGACCCGCTGGACCCGCCGGGCCTGCCGGACCCGTCGGTTTCGGAGAAGCGCGAGGGCGACCAGTCTCCCTAGCGTCGGCGACGTGCTGAACCGCATCGTCTCCTCGCAGCTCTACGTCCTCGACCAGGACGAGGCGCTCGACTTCTACGTCGGCGTCCTCGGCCTGCGCGTCCACACCGACGCCGACCTCGGCTTCATGCGGTGGCTCACCGTGTGCGTGCCCGACGACCCCGACCACCAGATCCTGCTGGAGCGGCCCGCGCCGCCCGCGGTCGACGAGGCGACGGCGGCGTCGGTGCGGGAGAACGTCGCCAAGGGGGCAGGCGGCGGCTGGCTCATGTTCACCACCGACGACGCGCGGGCGACGTACGAGCGGCTGCGCGCGAAGGGCGTCGACATGACCTCGGAGCCGACCGAGCAGCCGTACGGCACCGACTTCGGGCTGCGCGACCCGTTCGGCAACGCCATCCGGATCGGCCAGCTGCACGGGCCGGCCGCCTCGTGACGCGGCAGCGGGGCCGGTGGCTCGCGGGGGTGCTGCTGAGCGGGCTCGTCGTCGCGTTCCTGCTGCTCGACGCGGTCGGGCACGTGCTCGGTCCGGCGCCGGTCGTCGAGGCGTCCGCCGCGATCGGCTGGCGGGCCGACCAGATGGTCGTCGTCGGGGTCGTCGCCCTCGCGTGCCTCGTCGTCCACGTCGTGCCGCGCACGGCCGTCGTCGGCGCCTTCCTGCTGACGGCTTACCTCGGGGGAGCGGTCGCGAGCAACCTGCGGGCGGACATGCCGCTGCTCACGCACGTGCTGTTCCCGGTGTGGGTGGCGGCGGCGCTGTGGGGCGGGCTGTGGCTGCGGGACGGACGGGTCGGTGAGGTCGTCCGCGCGGCGCTCGCGCGGCCGCGGGCGCCTCAGCGCAGCGCGTCGGCGAGCGCGTCGAGCAGCCGGTCGACGTCGCCGTCGTCGGTGTAGGGAGCGACACCCACCCGTAGTCCGCCGTCGTCGCCGAGCCCGAGCCATCGGCTCGCCTCGAGGGCGTAGAAGTGCCCGGCCGGCGCGTTGACGCCGGCGTCGGCCAGCGCCACCGCGAGGTCGGCGGCGGGACGCTGGTCCGAGGTGGCGAGCAGCGTGGGCGTCCGGCGAGCGGCGCGGGACCGGACGGTGAGGCCGAGGTCGAGCAGGCCCTGCTCGATGCGGGCGCGGAGCCGGTCCTCGTGCTGCTCGACGAGGTGCATCGCGGTCCGGAGCCGCTCGCGGCGGTCGGCGCCGCCCGGGCCCGCCGGCGCGAGCGAGGCGAGCAGGTCGACGGCCGCGGTCGTCCCGGCGAGCAGCTCGTACGGCAGGGTCCCGAGTTCGAACCGCTCCGGCACGGCGTCGCTGCTCGGCAGCAGCTTGTCCGGGCGCAGGCTCTCGAGCAGGTCGGGCGTCGCGGTGAGCACGCCGCAGTGCGGGCCGAGGAACTTGTACGGCGAGCACACGAGGCTGTCGGCGCCGGTCGCGGCGAGGTCGACGGGGGAGTGCGCGGCGAGGTGGACGGCGTCGACGTGCACGAGCGCGCCGGCCGTGTGCGCGGCCGCGGCGACGGCCGGCAGGTCCGGCATCGTGCCGATGAGGTTGGACGCGCCCGTGACGGCCACGAGCCGGGTGCGGGGGCCGAGCGCGGCGGCGACGTCGGCCGGGTCGAGCTCGCCGGTCGCGGGGTCGAACGGCACCCAGCGGACGACCGCGCCGACGGCCTCCGCGGCGAGCACCCACGGCCGGATGTTCGCGTCGTGGTCGAGGCGGGTGACGACGACCTCGTCGCCCGGCGCCCAGCTTTGCGACAGGGTGCGCGCGAGCTGGAACGTGAGCTCGGTCGCGCTCCGGCCGAAGGCGACCTGGTCGGGCCCGACGCCGAGCAGGTCGCCCATCGCCTCGCGCGCCGCGACGGTGAGCGCGTCGGCGTTGCGGGCGGCCTGCGTGAGGGCGCCGCGGTTGCTCAGCGGCGCGAGCAGCGCGTCGCGCACGGCGTCGGCGACGACGTCGGGGGTCTGGGTGCCGCCCGGGCCGTCGAAGTAGGCGGTCCCGTCGGCGAGCTGCGGGAAGTGCGCGCGCAGCGCCGCGACGTCGTAGGTGTCCTCGTGCACGCGGCGATGGTGCCAGCGGGTCAGGGTCGCGGAGGGCGCCGCCCCCTCACGTCCACCGGATCGAGCGGCTCGGGCCGGCCCCGGCCACGTAGCCCGCCCTCGGGACCGGGACGACGCGGTAGGCGAGCGTGGCGGCCGAGGACGAGCGCGACCGCGACACGGTGAAGCGGTAGGTGCTGCTGCTCGAGAGGGTCTGCTGCGCGACGGTGGTCCAGCCGCTGGAGCCCTTGACCTGGAGGCGCACGGGCAGGCCGGCGTGGTTCGGTGCGACGCCGCCGCTGAGGGTCGCGGTCGTGCCCCGTCGCGCCGTCGACGTGCTGAGGGCCGTCGTGACCGCCGTGCGCACGGCGAGGGGGCGCACCGGTGACACGGCCCCCGTCCGCCCGTCACCGCCGGCGAAGACGTAGCGGTACTCCGTGCCGATGAGCGGCCGGTGCCGCAGCTGAGCAGTGCCCAGGTACGTCGTCGCGCGGGCGAGCGTCGACCACGCCGCGCCGGAACCCGCGCGGCGCCCCTGGAGCGAGACCCGGACGCCGTGGACGGGGACGCCGTCGTCCTCGACGAGGGAGACGGTGTGGGCGACGTCCTGCGTCGTGCCGTACGTGACCGCGGAGGCGGGCCGACCGTCGAGGACCGTGCTGATGGTGGCGCGGGTGCCGACCGCGCGCACGACGCTCGTCGGACCCAGGTTCCCGGCGCGGTCGCGTGCGCACAGGGAGAAGGAGTACGTCGTGCCGGGCGTGACGCGCACGGACACCCACGTGCCGGTACCGCGGTACACGACGTCGGTCCCGGGCGACGACAGGCACCCCGCCGCGTCGGGGCCCTGACGGCGCGCGACGATGACGTCGGCCGTGTCGGGGTCCTCCGGTCGCGTCCAGCGCAGGGTCACCGAGTCGGTCGCGAAGGACGTGGCACCGACACCCACCCGTCCGGGTGGCACGTCGTCGAAGGGCACGACCCAGGGGGTGAGCAGCGACGACTCGCCGGGGCCGGGGCTGCTCGCCGCGACGACGGTGTAGCGGACGGGGACGCCGTTGGGCGCGGACAGCACCACCGACCGCTGGGTCGCGGGGATCTCCGTGGAGGAGTACGGCTCCCCGTCCTCGTACACGCGGTAGCCGTAGAGGGTGGCGCCGCGCGTGTCGACCGCACCCCAGGAGACCGTCACCTGCCCGTCGCCGCGCACCACGCGCACGTCGGGGGGCGCGGCCGGCGGTGCGGGCCGGAGCGTGATGCGGGAGACGGTGGTGTCGAGCGGCTGGTCCCCCAGCAGGAAGAGGTCCTCGGAGACCCCGGCGTGCAGCACCGGCGGGAACGGGTCGAGCGACGGTCCGTCCACCCGTCGGGCGGCGTGCCCGAGAGCCGGGTCGAGGGCGGCGCCGACCGTCCCGTCGAGCCGGTACGGCCGCAGCGTGGCGCCGGTGCTCACGTACACCCAGCCCACGAGCCGCGGCGCGAGCGACGGGGACCACCCGATGCCCACCGGGACGCCGGTCGACGACTCCGTGCCCGAGGCGGGGTCCCACACCCGAGCGGTCTCGGAGCCCTCGACCGCGAGCAGGACCTGGCCGTCGGGCATGACGGCGACCCGGTGCGGCGGTGCCCCGATGCCGTCGGCACGGGCGACCGTCCCGGTGGTGAGGTCGAGGTACTCCAGCGGGCCGTCGTACCCGGTGGCGAGGTAGACCCGTCGCAGCTTGGCGTCGGGCACGACGAGACGGGCGGCCGGACGGACGTCGGCGTCGGGCCACGGGACCGTCGACCACTCGGTGGCGAACGGCTCGCGGCGGCGGAGGACGCACGTGTCGACGTCGCGGCAGACGACCGCGACGACTGTCCCGACACCGACGACGGCGGCACGCCACGTGACCGGCCCGGTCCACCCGAGCCCCTCGGCCGCCTCGGCGGCGGTCGCGAGGACGCTGACGACGTCCTGCCGCCTGAGGTCCTCACCCATGTAGCGGACGTCCGTCGTGCTCACCACGGCCACGCCGCCGGAAGGACTGCGTTGCAGGTCGTAGGACGTGGACGACAGGTACGCCTGGCGGGGTGCCGTGCCCGGCGGGGAGGCGACGGTCGTCGTGACGTCCTCCCCGCGCCCGGCCAGGGGGGTCCCGGGGCCGCCGGCGTCCGCGCCGTCCACCCGGTAGGAGCGCAGGGACCACGCGCACGCGAGGAGCACCGTCGTGGCCTGCAGCAGCGGGCGCGGTTCGGTCCCGCAGCCGTCGTTCCGACCGGTCGACCACGGCTCGGACACGGTGCGCACCGTGGCGGCGGCACCGGCGACGACACGCAGCACGTACTGGTTACGGTCGAGGCGGTCCAGGACCGCGATGCGACCCGTGCTGTCCACCCCCAGACGCACCGGCTGCATGGCTGCGCCCACGGCGGGCACGCCGTCCGGGCGCTCGAGGGTGTCCGCCCAGCGCGCCGTCGTGCCGGCCACGAGCACCGGAAGACCTTTGCCGTGGCGGTACACGCCGGCGCCGTACGCCTCGTACAGCGTGCCGCCCGGCGTCTCCGCGAACACGCCCGGCTCGCGGTCCAGCAGCGTCCTGAGGGGTGTCGTGGCCGTCCAGCCGGCGGGAAGGGTCGCCGTACGGATGCCACCGTCGTGCCGCTCGGCGAGGACGAGCGAACCGTCGTAGCGGACCAGCAGCGGCCAGGACCCGCCGCTGCCCTGCGGGACGACGCGCACGGAGACCCGGTGGGTGAGCGGGTCGATCCGCAGCACGTGCAGGCTGTAGGCGAGCCACAGCGCGCCGTCGGCCGTCGACCACATGTCCGTCGGCGCCGGCAGGGCGACGTCCCGGGCGTAGGCGCCGTGCAGGGTGGTGACGGTCTCGGCGTCACCGCGCCGGCCGCTGCCGTACAGGTCGGTGACCCGGCCGCTGCTGTCGAGCACCCGGATCTGCTCCGACGCGTGGTCGTACCAGGCGAGCTCGCCGCGCGGCAGCGTCACGACGGTGCGCCAGCCCGGCCGCGCGAGCGCGTCCGTGCCCGGCCCGCCGTCGCCGACACCGCCACCGGCGTAGTGCACGGCCCGCCAGGGGGGAGCCGCCTCCGCCGCCCGGGCGTGCGGCAGCGTCGCGTCCGCCGTGAGCACCACGACGGCGAGCAGGGCGGCGAGCGCCGCCGCGACGACGCGGCGGACGTGCGCGACGCGGCCGGCGGGTCCGGACGTCGACATCGGTGTCCTCCCGGGAACGCCAGGGCCCGCATCGGGCTCGGTCAGCATGCACGTGGGCGGGCGGCCACGTGGCCCTTTTCGAGCACGTGCACCCGGCGGACTCCTCGAGCGGTCGCGTCGACGGCGGCCCGGCGCGAAGGTTGTCGTATGGCCGCGTCGAACGCCGACCTCGTCCGTGTCCTCCTCGAGCGCCACGGCACCACGTACGCCGCCGAGGCGGGCATCACGTTGAAGGACACCCCGTCACCGCTGTTCCGGCTGCTCGTGCTCGCGAACCTGCTGTCGGCGCGCATCGACGCCCGCCTCGCCGTCGGCGCCGCCCGGGCGCTGTCGAAGGCCGGCATGCGCACCGCGGAGCGGATGCGCGACGCGACGTGGCAGCAGCGCGTCGACGCGCTCGGGGAGGGCGGCTACCGCCGCTACGACGAGCGGACCGCGACCATGCTGGGGGAGGGGGCGGACCTGCTGCTCGAGCGCTGGCGGGGCGACCTGCGGCGTCTGCGGGACGCCGCCGACGACACCGACGGCGTGCGCGCCCGGCTCGAGGAGGTGCCCGGCATCGGCCCGACCGGGTCGGCGATCTTCTGCCGCGAGGTGCAGGCCGTGTGGCCGGCCGTCGCGCCGTTCACCGACGACCGCGTGGTCGAGGGCGCGCGGGCGGTCGGCCTGCCCAGCGACGCCGACGCGCTCGCCGACCTCGTGTCGCGGCGGGACCGGCCGCGCCTCGCCGCGGCGTGCGTCCGGGTCACCCTCGACGACGACGCCGCCGACGAGGTCCGCGCCGCCGCCGGCGGCTGAGCGGCGGTCCGGGCAGCGGCCGACCAGGACCGACCGTCAGCCGCGGAGGACGGCCCGGGCGGCGGCCTTGCCGCTGATCCCCGCGACGCCGCCCACGGGCGCGACCGACGCCCCACACGTGTACAGCCCCCCCACACCCGGCACGGTGCTGCGGGACAGGCGCCGCGTGGGCCGCAGGACGGACAGCTGGTCGAGGCTGATGTCGAGGTACATCGGGTGCGCGCCGGGCCAGCGCAGCTGCTCCGCCATGCGCGCGGGCGTCCACACGTCACGGCCGAGAACACTGCCGCGGAAGCCGGGCGCATGCTCCTCGACCTGCTCGACCATCGCGTCGGCGAACGCCTCGCCGTGCGCGTCCCAGCCGCCCTCGACGTCGAAAGGTGCGCTCGGGCACGCGAGGTAGACGGTGTGGTGCGCGGCGGGGGCGAGGGAGTCGTCGTAGGCGCTCGGGGTGAAGCAGTACACGGGCGGTCGCTCGGGCAGGCGGCCGGCGGCCGCGGCGAGGAAGCCGTCGGTGAGCTGAGGGAGGGTGTCGACGAGCGACTGCAGGCCGTTCCAGTCCCCGTCGCGCGCCCCGCGGTACGGCGGCAGCCGGTCGGTGGCGAGGTGGACGACCATCTGCACGGCGTTGCCGCGGTGCGCGGCCCGCAGCTCCGCGCCGTCCCGACCGGCCAGCGGCGGGTCGAGCAGGTCGAGCAGGGCGGTGCGCACGTCGACGGCGCTGACGACGGTGTCCGTCCCGACGCGCTCGCCGTCCTCGAGCTCGACGGCGCGCACCCGCCCGCCGGGTGCGTCGATGCGTCGGACCGGCGCGCCGGTGCGGACGGTGCCGCCCCACTCAGTGAGGCGGTGCACGAGGGCGTCGGTGAGCGCCTGCGACCCGCCGCGGGCGTGCCACTGCCCGTACAGGTGGTAGACCGCCTGCCACAGGACGAAGAACGCGCTGCCGGGCTGGTGCGGTCCGGCGCTCGCATGGCTCGCGAAGGACGCGACGGGCGCGCGGGTGAGGTCGCTGCGCAGCGCCCGTTCGAGCAGCGCCCCGTACGGCGACAGCACGTCGCGGACCAGGCCGGTGGCGCCGGAGCGACGTACGGCACTGAGCAGGCTGCCGGCGCGGGTGACGGCGGTGCGGGCCTGGCTCGTGGGCGAGCTCGCGTGGTCCAGGCCCGCCGCGACGGCCCGGACGAGCGGGACGGCCCGGTGCATGAAGTCGCGGTAGGCGGCGGCGTCGTCGGGGTCGTGCTCGGCGATCGAGGCGACGGTCTGCTCGATCGAGCGGTGGAACCGGACCACCCGCCCGTCGGCGAACGCGCCGGTGGCGAACGGCTCCATCGGCAGGTACTCCAGCCCCGCCCCGGCGAGGTCGAGCTCGTCGGGGATGGCCGTCATGTTGATGATGTTGTGGGCGGCCGAGTGGGTGTCGAAGCGGTAACCGTTCACGGTCTCCTCGGTACGTGACCCGCCGCCGACGGCGTCGGACGCCTCGAGCACGAGCACGCGCCGGCCGGCGCGGGCGAGGTAGCACGCCGCCACGAGCCCGTTGTGCCCGCCGCCGACCACGACCACCGGTGCGTCCGTCATGCCCTGTGACTACCCGTCCTGGTCCGCGGCACCACCGCGCGCCGCGATCGCGCCGCGCAGCCCGGGTCAGGGGAGGAGCAGCCAGGCGCCCAGCAGCGCCCCGCCGACCGTGAGCGCGAGCAGGAGCAGCAGCCACAGCAGCTGCGGCACACCGGTGACGCGGGCGAGCTGTGCGGGGTCCGAGCGGGGGTCCCGCCGGGCGCGGCGGCCGAACAGCTCCAGGACGGTCCGCGGCGCCGTCAGCAGGAGCGCCCACACGAGGAGGGTTGCGACCCAGCCCAGCGCCACCGCCGGCAGGTACCAGCTCGCGAGCGCGAGCGCCCCACCGAGCACGACCAGGACGAGCAGCCCGTACAGGTTGCGGACCGCGAGCACGAGGACGGCCGCGGCGAGCACGAACCCCCACAGCAGGCCGGCGGCGTACCCGGCCGCGACGGCCGCCGCCCCGAGCACGCCGACCACGGTCGGGGCCGGGTAGCCGGCGAGCAGCGTCGCGACCATGCCGGGACCGGCGGGGCGTCCACGGGACAGCGTGACGCCGGAGGCGTCGGCGTGCAGGCGGATGCCGCTCACCCGACGCCCGACGAGGACCGCCACGACGGCGTGGCCGGCCTCGTGCACGACCGTCACCGCCTGCCGGACGAGCGGCACCTGCGCGAGCAGGAGCGCGACGGCGCCGAGCAGCAGGACGGGCACGAGTCCGGGGCGGGCACCGGGTGTCGTCGCCGCGGCCCAGACCTCGCCCAGGACGTCGGTCACGACGGCTGGTCCGGCGTGCGGCGTCTGCTCATGGGGACGTCGGGCGCTCCTGGCGCTCCTGGCGCACGCCTGGGAAGCGATTGAGGTCGTCGTCGAAGGACACGACCGTCGCCCGGTGCTCCCGGGCGAGTGCCGCGAGCTGCGCGTCGTCGACGAGGTTCGCGGAGGCGCCGGTCGTCGAGGCTGACGGTCGTGCGCACGGTGAATCGTAGGGTCAGCACGTGTGATGCCACGGCATGAAACGGTGCTCGGGTGGCGTCGCGGCACTCGCTCACCGGGGCTACGAATGCGTCGGTGGTCGTCAGTCGCGGGTGACGATCACCTGCGACTCCCCGATGCGGACCTGCTCCGTCGCCTGGGTGGTGTTGGTGAGCGTGCCGCCTGCACCCGAGTTGGACGACCACTGCGCGACCCAGTACGCGGTCGCGGTCACGTCGAACGAGTCGCCGGACCGGCCCGCGCTGGTCTGCTCGTACCGGTGTCCGCAGTCGGGGCTCGCGGTGGCGCCGCGGGCCGGCGTGTACGGCGTCCCGGGACCGGTGCACGTGACGACGGTGCCGTCGCCCATGTCCCACTCGATGCGCTCGACCCGCGCGGTGAGCGACACGCTCACCGGTCCGACGGACAGGTCGATCGACGCGGGGCCGAACGTCGTGGCGTCGGGGTCCTCCACCCACATCCAGACCGGGAGGCCGACGAGCCCGAGCGTGTCGGGGCCGGGCTCGGGCGCGAGGCCCATGCTCACGGGGGCGATGTCGATCTGCTCGTAGGCGTAGAGCGCGAGCACGCCCGGGTCGATGGCCGGCCCTGCGTCCGTCTCGCCGTCGCCGACGACGTAGTCGACGTACGGCAGGCCGTCCGGGCCGTTGCCGTTGGGGAAGTAGCAGCGCCGCACCTCGCTGGTCGCGGGATCGCGCCCCGCCCAGATGGGGTCGTCCGGACCGGGCTGCGGAGTGACTGGCTCGCGGCGCTGGCAGTAGTCGTTGTCGTTCCAGCGGTCGGGTTGAGCAGGGCGACCGCTGTCGCCTTGGGCCGGTCCATTGACGGGACGCGTGTCGGCTTCGGATCCGCCTCTGGGTTGAGTGTTCCTCGTCCCATCTTCGTCCCTTGCCAATCCGCCCCCGCAGCCGAAGCCGAGACCGCTGACGCACTTGTCGTCGGATCCGGGGGATGAGACAGCCGCTGGCGACGCCCAGGCAGGCGCCGCGACAACTGTGCACGCGGCCGCCAGCGACACCGCCCACGTGGCGGTGAACCTCGTCAGCACTGGACTTCCGGGTCGTCCGCGACGGACTGGACGTACCAACCGTCGAAGGGGTCTTCGTCGAGCTTTTCCACTCGCACGCTGCCGCCGAAGTTTTCGTCAGACTGATCTTGCGCGAACTGCTCAGCGACCGAGCCATCACTGAGGACGATGCTGAAGTCAGCGCTCTGGGTCCAGCAGACTTCGAGGGTGACGAATGGTCGACCTTCTTCGGGGTCCAGGACCGTCTCTGTCGGGCTTAGGGAGATGACGTCGATCGTCCCTACCTGAGACCAGTCGCGGTTGTCGTACTCAATGACCGCAGAGACGAGCCGCCCTTCGGCCTCGTCGAAGCCGTACTGGCGGGTCGCTTCGGTGAATGCCTCGAACTCCTCGTCGCTCGACTCCTCGGTGAAGGGGAGCGGCGCCTGCAGCGACTGGTTCTGCCAGTCCAACCACGCCCGGTAGGCGGCCTCGGCGTCTGCGGCCGCCGCCTCGGCCGGTGACAGCGACGGCGCCTCGCTCGGGGGTGCGCTGCTCGGAGCGGGAGCAGGGCTCGGGGCGTCGCTCGTGGTCGCCGGCGGAGCCGCGCTCACGGTCGTGCCCTCCGTGTCCGGGTTCGCCTGTGTGCAGCCCGCCAGGGCGACCGCTGCCGCCAGCCACACGCACAGACCGCCTCGAGCTGCTCGCCCCACCGTCGGCTCTCCCCTCGCCTCTCTCGGCGCATGATGCCTCATCGTCAGCAGCGGCTCGGCCGGTTGTCCACAGGCCCCGACAACCCGTTGCCGAGGCCCTGCGTCAGGCGCAGGTCCCACGGCCCAGCTCGGCGAGTCCTGCGAGGTCGCCCGCCTGGAACTGCCGGGCGTCGTTGGTCTCCCGGTACATGACCTGGGAGTGGTCGTCGACGTGGTCGAGGCCCACGAGGTGCCCGGCCTCGTGCCGCAGGACGGACACGTACACCGGTTCCTGCCAGGGCAGGTGCGGGACGTCGACGACGTCGCGGTCGAGGACCACGCGACCGCTGCTGTAGCGGTACCGCCCGTCGCGTCCCGGCGACATGACGGTGGAGGCCAGCCCGGCGACGTCGTCGGCGAGGTCGGGGACGCTGTCCGCGTCGGCCACGGCGAAGAGCACCGGGTCGACCCCCGCGAGGAACGACGCGCGATCCGCGTTGAGCCCCCGCTCCGCTGCGGTCTCCGTCGTCGTGCCCTCGTAGGAGAAGGTGAGCCCGCTCGCGGCCGTGACCTCGTCCAGCACCTCCCGCACGGCGGACTCGAAGTCGTCGGGTGCGCCTTCGGGGTTGACGACGTACCGGATCGGCGCGCACGGGGACCACGCGACCACGTACGGGCGACCGCTCAGGTCCGTGCCCTCGTCGAGGTAGGCGAACTGTGCCGGCCGTCCACCGTCGCTGTCGGCCGCGGTGGCGCGGGGTCCGTCCTCGGCACGCTGCGACAGCGGCCAGGCGGCCCCGAGGATGGCGACGACCACGAGCCAGGGCGCGAACGCGCGCCAACGCACCCGGCGCCGGGGCTCGGGCGGCGGCCGCTGCGGCTCCCACTGCGGCGTGGGCGAGCCGACGGTCGACCTGCGCGCCGCCTCGTCGAGCACCCACTGGGGGACCCGCCCGGACGGCGAGCGCGGCAGGTCGTCCCACGTCACCCGCGAAGCATGCCTGGTGCGCCCGAGCGGCACGGGGCGGTCCGGGCAATGCGCCCGATCGGATCGACGCGGGGGACTTCTCCGGTCCGGTGGGTGGGGAGCGTCGTGTCGGGCCCGCGACGGCTCACGACGAAGGGCGCTCGGCGCTGCCCCGCGAGCGGGCGACGAGAGCCTCGAGGGTGACGAGGTAGCGGTCGAACGACGTCCGGCCGTCGGCGGTGAGGCGCACCCTCGTGCTGCCGCCGCGGCCCCGCTCCTTGCGGAGCTCGAGGTAGCCCGCGGCCTCGAGTGCGCTCAGCTGCTTGGACAGCGCGGAGTCGCTGGTGCCGATGCTGTCGCGCAGGTACGCGAAGGTCACCCAGTCCGCCGGCGCGAGCAGCGACATGACGCTCAGCCGCGCGGGCGTGTGGAGGAACTCGTCGATCGCGCCGGGCCGGGGAGGTGCGGCCGGGGCCGGCCGGCCAGCGGGTGTCACGGGCGCACCGTGACGGTGCCGCGACGCTGCAGCGGCCACACGAGCACGAGCACGACGACCCCGAAGGCGGCGGCACCCCACGTGTTGGGCAGCGGCAGGTCCGCGGAGCGCACGACGGCCTGGACGGCGATGTCGGCGCCGAGCGCCACCACGCCGGCGGCGAGCAGCGTGAGGTCGCGGCGCCACGAGCGGCGATCGGTGCGCAGCTGCACCTGTCGGCGCACGAGCGTGACGGCGAGCACGCCGACGAGGGCGGCGAAGAGCCACACGAGGTCGATGTCGATGAGGTAGCCGAGCACCGGCAGCGCGAGGGCGACCGGCACGACGTGCTGGGCCGACCACGGCGACGTGCCGGCGGCGACGGTCTGCTGCTCGCGGCGGCGGTGCTCCGCCAGGGCCGCCGCGGCCTGCTCGGGGGTCAGGTCGGCGGTGTGGTCCTGTGTCATGTCTCCTCCTTCGTCCGTCACTTTCCTGAGGAGAAACTACTCAACGCTTTCCTGTCGGGCAAGTCGCTGATCGAGTCGTCACATCGGCCGACGGAGGCGGGTCGCGCCGCTCCGGGAGCGCCTCACCAGTCGTCCGACTCGTCGGAGAAGTCGGCGGGGTGCCAGCCGTGCGTCGGGTCGTCGTGACCACCGCGCCCGTGCGAAGGGTGGGTCGGGTGGCCGTAGGCGGACACGTCGGCCTCCCAGTCGTCGTCGTGGTCATGGTCCTCGGAGAGGTCGTCGCTGCCCGGCCGCGTGCGGTCGGGGTCGACGTCGCGACGGTCCCGCTCGACGGCACGAGCCTTGGACTGCTCGAGCCGCTCCGTGTACCGCCCGGACACGTACCCGTCCATGAAGGCGCCGTCGGGGTCGTCGGCGTCGGTCACCCGGTCGGCCACGTACGCCGCGAGCGAGCCGGAGGCCGCCGCGCCCCCCGCGGCCGTTCCCGCGGCGGCACCCGCTCCGGGCCGCGAGCCCACGCGCCGCTGTGCTGCCGGCGGCGCCTGCGCTCTGTCACCGCGGGGCTCCCGCCCCAGCCACCACAGCACGAGCACCAGCGCGGCGACGCCCACCACCCACTCCATGCGCTCGACGCTAGGTCGACCCCGGGACACAACCTGCGGTCGCGAGTCCCGCCGGCGGAACGGCGTCGCGGCCCCCGGCGGCCGTCACCCTGTCCACACCGTCGACGTCCCAGATCGGTGGGGGACCGGCCTGTCCCACCCGGTGGCGGCGGAAGGTCCCCTCGCCCGCGGGATACCGCCCAGGTGGTCGGGAACACGAGCCTCTCCTTCGGACACACCCCGCGCCGACACCGGCGCCCACCACCGAGGAGAGACCCATGCGTCACCTGCCCACCGCCGTCACCGTCGTCACCGCCGCGGCCGGCCTCGCCCTGGCGCTCAGCGCGCCCGCGCTCGCCCACGACGGCGCCCACGACGAGCCCGCCGCCCACGGCGCGAGCGCCACCCACAGCCGCTCCGGCGCGGGCGCCGAGCTCGCCCGCATGCGCCGGGACCTCGCCCGCTACACCGACGTCGAGGTCGCCCTCGCCGACGGCTACGTGCCGGTGAGCCCGTGCGAGGTCTCCGACGCGGGCGGCATGGGCGTGCACTACCTCAACCCCGCCCTCGTCGGCAGCACGGACCCGGCCGCGCCCGGTGTCCTGCTGTACGAGCCCACCGCCGACGGCGGCGCCCGCCTGCTCGGCGCGGAGTGGTTCGTGCCCGACGCCGACCAGGACACCTCGACCGACGAGGACCGTCCGTCGCTGCTCGGCCGGCCCTTCGACGGCCCGATGCTCGGCCACGGCCCCGGCATGCCCGTCCACTACGACCTGCACGTCTGGCTGTACGAGACCAACCCGGCCGGCGTGTTCGCGCCGTGGAACCCCCGGGTCGACTGCCAGGGCTGACGGCGTCCGCCGGAGGGGTCCGCGAGCGTCGCTCGCGGGCCCCTCACGCGTTCGACCTGGGCGTGCCCTGGGTCGCCCGGCGACCCCTGCGACCGATCAGGCGCAGGACAGCAGACAGCCGGGGAGGGGCGCCTCGTCGGACGAGATGACGCCGGAGGGCGCGGACGGTCGGGGCAGCGGCACCAGCCCGGACGCGCTCACCGCCGCCATCCGGTTCGTCACCCCGAGCTTGGCGTAGGCGTGCTCGAGGTGCTTGTCGACGGTCCGGCGCGCGACCCCGGACCGGGACGCGATCTGCGCGTTGGTGAGACCGGCCGCGACCTCGGCGAGGACCCGCCGCTCCGCGACGGTGAGCCCGCCCGTGCCGGTGACGCTCGCGGTCCGGCCTGCGGCGCAGGCGACCGTCCGCCACGCCGGGGTCGGGCCGACCGTCAGGACCCGGTGGACGGCGCCGGGGCAGTGAAGCCGGGCGAGCGCGGCGGTCAGGTGCGGCCGGACGAGCAGCAGCAGCGCACGCTGCCGCGCGGTGAAGGAACGACCGTCGGTCACGAGGCTGACGCCCTCGGTGAGCGGGCCGCGGCGGCGCAGCGTCGTCGTCATCTGGTCCTCCGTCCGCAGCCGGCTCAGCGCCTGCGAGTACACGGCGGAGGAGCGCCAGGTCCGCCGCGTCATGAGGTCGGAGAGCCGGAGACCCAGCACGACGCCGCCGCCGGCGGCCACGACGAAGAAGGGGTGCGCGTGCTGCACGTCGGCGTACGCGGCGATCGCGTCGAGGTCGACCATCGCGTCGGGGAAAAAGAGGTTGCTCTCCTCGCCGCGGGCGAGGTCGACCTCGTGCAGCACAGCGGCCGGGGCGTCGACGAACCGACACAGGTGCGGCAGCAGGATCGTCCGCACGTCGTCGTAGTCGCGCACCGTGGCGGCGTGCGCGGCGAAGTCCAGCGCCGCGCTGAGGTCCCGTGTGGCCACGACGGACATCTGCCCCCCGATCCTGCTGCGACGGAGCGTAGGCGGTCGGTGACCTCGGCGACAGGCGTACGTAGTTCTACGCACAGACAGTCGCGGCCGGGCCGCGCATCCTTCGCGTCGTGAGCACACCGAGCGCGACGACCGCGGCCGTGCCCGGCCGCACGCGTGCCCGGCGGTGGCTACGGCGGGAGCAGGCTGCGTGGGTCGCCTGGGTTCTCGCGGTCGCCGGTGGGGTCTTCGTCGTGTTCGGGCTCCTCAACCTGGGCGGCTGGACCGAGACGAACGCACTCGGTCTCGTCGCGCTCGGCACCGTGGTGGCGTACGTGTCGCTCAGCGGCCAACGCCTCGGCAGCCTCAAGGCCCTTGGCGTGGAGGTCGTGTTCGAGAAGGCGGTCGAGGCCGGGGCCGACCCGCAGAAGCTCGTCGCGGCCATCGAGGACGACGCCCGGGTGCCCGACGACGTCAAGGCAGGCGTCGCGATGCTCTGGCGGGAACGGCGCGACCGCGCGGTCCGGCACCAGCGGGATGTCGGGAAGGCGCTGGAGAAGGTCGCCGGTTCTCACGGGTGGACGGTCGAGACGGTCCTCGGCGCCCGGCGCACCCACGACTTCGTCGTCACCTCCGGCGCCCGGTCCGTGCTGGTCGACGCGCGGTGGAGCGCGGACGAGCCGGATCAGCAGCGCGTCCGGCGGTGGGTCGATGACGTCGGCGCGCCGAACGACACCGTCCTGGTCGTGACCTCGGGCGGCACGGGCACCGAGGTGAAGAAGGGCAGGGAGGCCGTACCGCTGCGAGACACCTCCGGGATCGAGAAACTTCTCGTCGGAGCGCTGACCGCGCCCGCAACCACGGCTGGGCCGGCACAACCATGACGTCGACCTTCCGCCTGCTCCTGACGGTCCTCCTCGCGGCCTCTGCGGGCGCCGGGTGCGTGGACGACGACCCGCCGGACCCCGGGCCGGTGCCCGTCACGACAGTGCCCTCGACGCAGCCCGTGCCGCCGGAACCGGTCCCGACGGACCCGTCACCACCCGAGCCCGAGCCGCCGGACCCGTCGACCGCGGAGCCGGTGCCGCCGGAGCCGGAACCCGAGCCCGAGCCCGACCCGTCGGACATGGCCCTCGCCACCCAGTTCGGCCTCGGCGAGCTGACGGTCGGGGCGCCGGTGTCGGCGCTGGAGGCGGCCGCGGGCGCGGAGATGACGGTCGAGCGGGTGGAGGGGGACTGCGTCGTGCGGTACCTGGAGTCGCTGCAGATCGCGACGGTCGACAACGACGGCGCCATCCAGACCTACCTCGTGACGGGCGGCCCCATCACGACCGTCGAGGGCGTCGGCATCGGCAGCACGTACGACGACATCGTGGCGGCGTACCCGCTGTGGGTCGCGGGGCTGAGCGGGGAGACGACGTCGTTCGGCGGCCGCTACGTCCCCATCGAGATCAGCAGCCCTGGGGTCGGCGCCGACTACGGCGCGACGGGCCGGCACATGATGTTCGAGATGGACGCCGACGACCGGGTCGCGCGCTTCCGCGTCGGCGCCCCGCCGTACGTGTTCCACACCGACATCTGCTCCAGCCCCTGAGCGGTCGGCGGGGACATCGGCGGTCCTAGACGCCCAGCCGGCGGACGTTCCCCGCACGACGCTCGGCCTTGACCTCGTACATGCGCTGGTCGGCACGGTGCAGCAGCTCACGGAACGTCGTGCCGTCCTCCGGGCACAGGCCGATGCCGACGCTCGCGCCGACCTCGACGCGGCCCGTGCCGAGCTCGACGGGGCGCGACAGCTCCTCGACGATGCCGTCGGCCACCCTGCGGGCGTCCTCGGCGGCCTGGGCCGGGTCGAGCCCGGGCAGGGCGACGAGGAACTCGTCGCCGCCCAGGCGGGCGAGCAGGTCGGTGCGGCGCACGCGGGCGCGCAGGCGCTGGGCGAGGGCCACGAGCAGCTCGTCGCCGGCCGCGTGGCCGTGGGCGTCGTTGACGCCCTTGAAGCCGTCGAGGTCGCAGAAGAGCAGGGCGAGACCGTGGCCGCCGAGTCGCGCCTCCCACAACGCTGCGTCGACGCGCTCCTCGAGGCCGCGCCGGTTCGTGAGCCCGGTGAGGGGGTCGGTGTAGGCGAGGTGCTCGATGCGGGCGAGGTACGTGCGGGCGCGGTCGCGCTCCTGCTCCAGCTGGCGCAGCGTCTCCACCCGGGCCGTCACGTCGTTCTGCACGCCGATGTACTGCAGCAGCCGGCCGTCCTCGCCGCGGACTGGCGCGAGGTAGATCTCGTTCCACCAGGGCGTCCGGTCGGGCCCGCGGAAGTTGAGGAGCGTCACGCGGTGCTCGCGGCCCTCGCGGATCGCGGCGCGGATGCCGTCGACCGCCCCCGGGTCCGTGTCGGGTCCCTGCATGAAGCGGCAGTTGCGACCGAGGACGTCCTCGGCGCGGTACCCGGTCAGCTGCTCGAACGCGCGGTTGACGTAGACCAGCGGCTGGTCGGGGCGGCGCATGTCGGCGATCGCGACGCCGCTCGAGGTCGCCGCGAGCGCGCGGTGCAGGACGGACTCCTCCCCGCCGGGCCGGCTGCCCCGGTCCGTCGACGGGGCCGGTGGGTGCGCGACGGCGGACGCCTCGCGCTCGACCGGCTCAACCGGGGTGACGGTCGCCGGCGGCAGCTGGGTGCGCGGCGCGACGCGGGCCAGCAGGCACCGGGCGGCGTCGACGACGGTGGCGCGCTCGTAGGTGAGGGCGTACTCGAACGTGCGCTGCGCGTCCGGGCCGGTGTCACCGAGGTCCCGGGCGAGCAGGGCCGCCCCGAAGTGCGGGCCGAGGACGACGACGTCCCACTCGCCGCGGACGGGGTCGTCGGTCGCGAGCGTCGTGCCGCGCAGCCCGGGCAGGGGCTCGGCGGGCAGGTCCTCGCCCAGCGCGCAGACGAACGCGGTGCGCTCCACGAGGTCCCGGTAGCGCCCGGCGGTCGCGGGGGTGAAGTGCCGCGCCTCCTGGAAGGTGGCCGCGACGACGGCGGTCTCGCCGAGCCGCAGCGCCTCGCGCTCCAGCTGCTTGCTCAGCTCGATGAGCAGCTGCTTGGGAGCGCGTCGCACCTCGTGGTGCGGTGAGAGCAGCGCGAAGGGCGAGGTGCCCGCTGGATCGGCGACCGGTGGGGTGGGCAGCCGGAGCTCGCCGACCGCCAGGCCCGTGGCGGGGGTGGGACCGGGACGGCCGAACAGCCAGCCCTGCCCGAGCCGAGCGCCCAGCCCGCGGGCGACCCGCAGGTGGCGCTCGTCCTCGATGCCCTCAGCGAGCACGAGCGCGCCCGTGCTCTCGGCGTAAGCGTTGACGGCGTTCATCACCTGCGCGACCGCCGGACCGGGACGTTCCTGCACGAGGCGCAGGTCGAGCTTGACGACGTCGGGACGCAGCAAGGGCATGAAGGCCAGCGACACGGCGTCGGCGCCGACGTCGTCGACCGCCACGCCCCAGCCGATCTCGCGGACCCGGTCGACGGTGCGGAGCAGCTCCGCGGGCCGGGCGGCGAGCGCGCGCTCCGTGATCTCCACGACGACGCGGAGGGAACCCGGGGCCCCGCCGGCGATGGCGAGCAGGTCGTCGAGCGGTGCGCTGTCGAGCACCTCGGGCTCGACGTTGACGAAGAGCGTGAGCGGCGCCAGCAGCCCCTGCTCGATCGCGCCGCGGAAGGCCGCGGTGCGGCAGGCGGCGTCGAGCTCGGCGAGGACGCCGGCCTCGCGGGCCGCGGCGAACAGCTGGTCGGGGCGCTCCAGCGCGCTGCCGCGAGGGCCGCGCGCGAGCGCCTCGTACGCGACGACCGCCCCGGTGTCGAGGTCGACGATCGGCTGGAACACGCTGCGGATGCCGTCCGCGACGGCCGCCTCGACCTCCGTCGCGGTGCCTGCTGCCGGGACTGGTGCTGACGCTGTCGTCACGTGGTTCCTCCGCGCCATCGGTACTGGGAGCGACGCCGCGAGCCGGACGTGTCCTGACGAGTGGTCGGCCGACCGCGCTGCCGGCTGTGCGCGGGGCGACGGCACCACCCGTTCGGCGCAGTCGCGGCACCAGAGTTATCCCGGGCGGTCGACGGGTACTGCGGACGGCATGGGCGTCGCCGAGGAGCTGCTCGGGCTCGAGCGGCAGGGTTGGGACTCGCTGTGCCGGGGGACGGGGGACGCCTTCTACGGCGGGCTCATGACCGACGACGCCCTCATGGTGCTCGCCGACGGCACGGTGCTGGACCGCGAGGCGGTGGTCGCCAGCCTCGCCGACGCGCCGCCCTGGGACGACTACGACATCGCCGACGTGCGCACCGTGCGGCCCACCGGCGACGTCGCGACGCTCGTCTACACCGGCACCGGCCGGCGCGGCGACACGACCTTCATCGCGGTCATGTCGTCGACGTACGTTCGTCGGGACGGCCGGTGGCGGCTGGCGCTGTACCAGCAGACCGTGCGGCCGTGAGGCGGCCTCGGTTGTGGCAGTGGCGAGCCCCGGGCCATAGGCGCCTCCTCACACGCCGACGGCCTTGCGCGCCGACGCCGGGCACGGGCCGGCGTAGCGACGCAGCCGGTGCGGGTCGAGGACGATGCGTCGGTCGCTGCGCAGCCAGCTCGTGCCGCGCGAGCGCGCCCAGCCGTCGCGGGGGACCGCGACCCAGCCCGGACGACCGGACTTGTCGGTGCTCGTCAGGTACAGCACGACCACCCGCAGCCCGTGGGTCTCGACCACGAGGCAGGGGCGGTCCTTGCTGCCGGTGCCGTCCTCGAACGGCACGTCGGCCCACCAGATGTCGCCGACCGTCGGGGTGGTGCGGGTGCGACGGGCCGGGCGCCGCGTGCGGCGGGACGCGCGCCGCAGCCGGTCGAACCACACGAGCAGGAGGAGGGCCGCGACGGCCAGGACGGTGGGGAGCGCCCCGTCGAGGGTGCTGAGGTCGTCCACGAGCGACGTCACGGGGAGAGGGTGGCAGGACGAGCCGACGACGTGCCCGCGATCCGCCCGCACCACAAGGTGTCCCGGGCCCGGGTGAGGGCGACGTGCAGGCGCCGCTGCCACTCCTCGGCCCGCTCCGCGTACGCCTCGTCGCTCTCGGCGGACTTCCGCGGCGGCAACGGGTGGGTGTCGAGGACGACGACGTGCGCGAACTCCAGACCCTTGGCCCGGTGGACGGTCCCGACCTTGACGGCGTCGACGGGCGTGCCGTCGTAGGAGGTGAGCGGGACCGCGGGCTGACCGGCGCCGCGGAGCAGACCGAGCCACCGCCCGACGTCGCGGTTGCCGGGCACGAGCACGGCGCAGTCGCCGCAACGGGCGCCGCCGACGATCGTGTCGACGAGCCGGCGCAGGAGCGCCTGGTCGAGCGTGGGTGCGGAGGCGGCCGTGACGGTGTGCACGGCACCGCCGTCGCGGGTCGCGACGGCCCCGGCCGTGTCGGTGGCCTCGCCCGATGTCGTCTCGTCGAGGTCGACGGGGGTCGCGGCCACGGTCGCGACGTGGGCGAGGATGGCGGCGCCGTTGCGGTAGTTGCGGCCGAGCCGCACGGAACGGCCGACCACGTCGACCCCGGCCTCCTTGAGCCGGAAGCCGCCCGGGTACAGCGCCTGCGTCGAGTCGCCGACGAGCAGCAGGCCGTCGGTGCGGTCACCGACCAGCGCGTGCAGCAGCTGCACGCCGACGAGGGTGAGGTCCTGCACCTCGTCGACGACGACGGCGGTGTACGGCTGCTCCAGCGGGTGCGCGCGGAGCTCGTCGCGGGCCAGGCGCAGGACGTCCGCGAAGTCGTGCCGTCCGGCGGCGGCCATCGTCTCCTGGTAGGCGCAGTACACGTCCCAGACCGCTTGGCGGTGCTCCAGCCGCAGCGGGGTGCGGCGCCCGACCCGGTCGAGGGCGGCGTAGTCCTCGAAGCGGTCGATGCCGCGGCCCTTGATGACGTACTCGATCTCCTCCTGCCAGTACGGGGGCAGCACGGGCAGCGAGGCGAGGGCAGTCCTCTTGCCTACGGCGAGCCACGCCTGTGCGAAGGCCGTGTCGGCGCGGTCGGCGTCGAGCCGGTGGTGGACGCGCCGCTCGCGCAGGAACGCCCGGGCCCAGCCGTGCACGCTGCTCGCCTCGACGCTCTCGTCCGCTCCGTCGGTGAGGCGCCCGACCAGCGTCCCGAGCACGACGGGCAGCGTGCGGACGAACGACGCGAGGAGCACACGCGCACCCGGTTGCCGGGCGGCGAGAGCCGCGCGGTGCAGGGCGACGACGGTCTTGCCCGTGCCTGCGGGCCCGCTGAGCCGGGCCGGCCCGTGAAAGGCCCGGGTGACGAGCGGTGCCTGGTCGGGGTGCAGCCACGTCATCCACCGCTCGATGGGGGAGGAGGCGGCCGCGGCCCGGTCGGCGTCGGCGAGCGCGGTCACGTCGAAGAGGTCGGCGGTGTCCGGCTGAGGCTTCGGTCGGGGTCGCGGCGGGGCGACGGTCGTGCGGGACGCGCGGCGCCCGCTGGTGCGGTGCGGTGGGAATGCCGTCTCGAGGTGTCCGACGACCCGGTCGACGTCGCGGGTGGCCAAGCGGCGGCCGCGGCGCAGCAGCCAGGGCGCGACCTCGGCCTCTCCGACGACGACGGCGCCGGACACCTCGGTCGCGGGAAGCCGGTGGCCGGCGAGGACCGCGGCGACGGCGACGGCCGCGGGTGCGTACCCGAGGTCGCCGAGCGCGTCGGCGACGACGCCCGCTGCGGTGTCGAGCAGCGCGGTGAGCATCGGTGTCTCGTCGGCGTCACCGCGGTACAGCCGCCCGGCCTCGACACGCGGCTCGGCCCACCGCTTGACGTCGACGACCACCACGCCGCCAGGACCGACGAGCAGCAGGTCGATGTTCGCGGCCGAACGAGGCCACTGCCGGTCGGCCAGCACGCGCCACCCGTAGCCCTCGAGGGCGTGCAGGGTGGCGGCGACGGACACCTCACCGCGCTCGGCCGCCTCGAACCGGGCGGCGCGCTCGAGCCACTGCTTGCGCTGCTGCGCGCACTGCTCGGCCCGGTCGCGGCACGCAGCGGCCTCCGCGCGCAGCGAGCCGCCCGCGGTCCCGACGGCGTCGGCGGTGCTGGTCATGTCATCACCCCGGGGACAGCATCGGCCGCGTCGAGGGTCGGCTGCAGTCCTTCGGGTGTATCAACGCTGACGGACCGCCGGCGCGGTCACCGCAACAGGTCGTCGGCCGTGACCAGGCGAGCCAGCCCGTCCGGGACCGGACCGGGGGTCCGCCCGACCGCGAAGAGGACGGCTTCAGCGGCTCCCGGGACGACGGCTCGCGCCTGGGCGAGGGAGGCCACGTCCCGGTGACCGACAGGTGCCCGCTCGCGCCACTTGATGGTGCCGAGGGCGAGCGGCTGCGTAGGCGGAGAGGGGGCATCAGCGAGGACCAGGTCGACCTCGACGCTGTGGTCACGGGTCCAGAAGCGGCCAACGGACCTGGCGTCCGGCAGACCCTGCACGGGCGGACCGCCGGCGAGGCACCGCGCGACCAACGGTTCGACGGCTGCACCGCGCCACGACGCCCAGTCCCGCAGAACGCTGGCCGCCGCCTCGTCGCCACGGCCGCGCTCGACGCGGTCCAGGGCCCGGGGGACGTATCGCAGCCAGAAGCGCAGGTAGTTGTCGTGCACGCGGTAGAGCGCGAGGCGCGTGGTGGCGGTGGACAGGGGTCGATCGACCGCCAGGAGCCGCGACTCCAGCAGCTGCTGCAGCGATCGGTGCAGCGAGCCCTGGTTCAGTCCGGTGCGCTCGGACAGCCGCTGGAAGGTGGTGGCGCCCGAGCCGACGGCACGGAGCACGCGCTCGGCCTGCACGGTGGTCGGGAACTCGGCGCGCAGATAGCGCTCGCCCAGCACGACGAGCGGGGACGTGGCGTCCTGCAGCTGCTGCGCCACGAAGTCCTCGACCCGCTGGGCGCCGCCGGCCCGCCACTCCTGCGCGAGACGAGGCAGGCCGCCGGTGACGACGGTCGCCTCGATGGCGTCTCCAGCCGGGAGGTCGAGGAGCGCCGCGACGTCGCGCGGCGCCAACGGGTCCACGCGCAGCTCCCCGGCGCGGCCGAATAGCGGGTGCCCGTGGCTGGTCAGAAGTTCCATGACAGTCGTCTCGCTGCCGATGAGGACGAGCAGGACGGGGGCGCGGCTGAGGTGGCGGTCCCAGACCCGCTGCAGGACCCCTTCGAGTCCCGGGTCGCCGCGCAGCAGGTACGGCAGCTCGTCGATGACGACCACGGAGGGTGTGGTCGTGCTCGCGGCCAGGAGGCGAAGGGCCGCCTCCCAGCTGGCAGGACGCGCGTCGCCCATGACGGCCGCAGCCTCCAGCGTCGAGCCGGCGACCTCGTCGACGAAGGCCCTCAACTCCTCGCCTGGTGTCGCCCCGGCGGCCGCGGCGAAGAACACCGACGGGACGTCGACCTGTCGGCGGAACTGCTCGAGCAACGTGGACTTGCCGACCTGTCGGCGGCCGCGGACGACCAGGATGCGCCCGGCGTCGCCGCTCCGGCCGAGCTCGGACGTCAGCCGGTCCAGTTCCGCACGTCGTCCGACGAATTGCATGCGCTAATGTTACCTGCATGAGTGCAACTTGCAGAGATGCAACCTGCAGCCGGGTACGTCATGGAGGTGGCGGTGCGGCGGGGCCGCCCGCTACAGCGTCAGGTAGCGCGCCGTGAACAGCGCCGCCCAGGCCCGCAGGTCCTCCTCCTCCGACGCGGCCTCGACCATCCGCTCGAACGTGACCCGGCGCAGGCGCCGGTCGGGTTCGCGCAGCAGCTCGTGCATGCCGTCGACGGCTTGCGTGGCGTGCGGGTCGTCGTCGAGGCAGAGCACCAGGACCGTCCCCGACCCGGCGTCGGTCTGCAGCTCCGTCGTCTGCGCGAGCATGAGCGTGCGCCACAGCTGGTTGGTGGCGGAAGTGACCGCGGCCCGGGCTGCGTCCTTGACGAACCAGCCGTCCGCGCGCTCGGTCACCTGGTCGTAGCTGTCGCGGCGGTACTTCGTCGCGCTGAACGGCTCGGTGTACTTGGTTTCGACGCCGACGAAGGCGGGCGCGCCGTCGATCGTGAGGGCCAGGTAGGCGTCGAAGGCGCTGCGGTCGCCGAGGGTCGCCTTGGCGGCAGGCGGGGTGTGCTCGACGAGGACGTCGTCGACCCGGTCGACGTGTTGGTCGAGGAGACGAGTGAGGAGACGCGCCGCTGCGTTCGGGTAGGCGGCCAGCTGTCCGAAGACGTTGAAGCACAGCGGCTGGCTCGACAGCAGGTTGCCGAAGAGGCGGCCTCGCTCGATCGCCTCGCCGTCGCGCTCCGCCTGCGGCAGACGGTCGGCGACGTACGCGGCGACGTGGGGCGTGAGCCACTGAGCCGAGTCGGGAGCGTCAGTCCGCAGACGGCTGCCGACGTTCCGGGCAGGAGCCGACTCGCCCGGGGGCAGACCGAGGACGGTCTCGCGCCACCGGGACTGCGCCCGCCGGTAGCGACGAAGTCGAGCGGTGTCACTGGCGACCGTAAGGGCGTCGCTGTCCCACCGAGGGTCCATGGGCGAGAGCATGGCGCACATCGGTATTCGTTGACTCGCCCACTGCTGGGCTACTGGACAGAACTGGCTATACGGAGAACGCAATTTGTGCGCGGCACTCGCCTGACTGGATCGCGGGCTAGGGGCGTAGGGCCGAGGGCCAAAGCCGAGGGCAAGGAGCCGCAGGCGGTCGCCCGCGAGCCTCGCCCCGGCGGTAAAGGCCGACGTCATGCGGTGCCGTCGACGGGCCCTTGGTCGTGTCGCCGACGACGAGCTACGCGCTGGCGTCGGCGCGGTTCCCCGTTCATGCCGGCGTGGCCGACGCTGGAGACGAGGCCCTTGCCGGACGTGACGTCGACTCCGGCCAGCGACTGCTACCGCAGACGGGCCCACGTCGTCGAAGCGCCTCGATACCTAGTCTTCCCGAACACCGGCAGGAGCGTCGCCGTGATGACAAGCTGCCAAGCGTGGCGGGGGAGTCGTTGTTCGAAGGCGTGTACGAGCGTCTGATGACGACTCGGCTGAGAGACGCCCTGACGGAGCGCGCCGATCTGCACCCGGTCGAGGATGCGGTCGAGCCGGCGCAGCAGGCGACGGTCCTCGCTGAGCACGTCGCGCGCCGCCTTGCGTGGGCGCTGGTCGACCTCGAGCCGGACGCGCGCCTCGAGCTCGTCAACCGCCTGCTCGCCGACATCGACGGCGACCCAGTGCTGCCTGGTCCTCGGCAGCTCCTCGCCCTCGCTCAGCGCGAGGCGGCGGGGGTCTACCGGCTCAGCGCCCTCCGTCCGGAGGTGCCGTTGTCGCGGCCTGCGCTGCTCACCAACGCTCGCAGCGAGCCGAAGCTGGGCGCCGAACTGCGGGCCGAGCTCGCAACGGCCGACCGGGTCGACCTCCTCTGCGCCTTCGTGAAGTGGCACGGGCTGCGCGTGCTCGAAGATCAGCTGACGACGCTGAGGCGCCGAGGCGTTGACCTTCGCGTCGTCACGACGACGTACATGGGGGCGACCGAGCGCGTCGCCCTCGATCGGCTTGTGCGCGACTTCGGCGCGCACGTCAAGGTCAACTACGAGACGCGGTCGACCCGGTTGCACGCGAAGGCCTGGCTGTTCCGCCGTCGCACCGGCTACGACACCGCCTACGTCGGCTCATCCAACCTCAGTAAGGCGGCCCTGCTCGACGGGTTGGAGTGGAACGTCCGACTCGCCGGGGCCCACACCCCCGAGCTGCTCACCAAGTTCGAGGCGACATTCGACACGTATTGGGCCGACCCTGCCTTCGTCGACTACGACCCCGACGCCGATCGTGACCGGCTCGACGAGGCCCTGGCGCGCGCTGACGGTGGCAGGTCCGACGCGCCGCTCGTCATCAGCGGCCTCGACGTTCGCCCCTACCCACACCAGCAGGAGATCCTCGATCGCCTCGACGTCGAGCGGACCGTGCACGGCCATCACCGCAACCTCGTGGTTGCCGCCACCGGAACCGGAAAGACCGTCGTGGCCGCCCTCGACTACGCCCGCATGCCGCACCGGCCGTCGCTGCTCTTCGTCGCGCACCGCAGCGAGATCCTCGAGCAGTCGCTGCGCACCTACCGCGAGGTCCTCGCCGACGGCTCCTTCGGCGAGCTGTACGTCGGCGGGCGCCGTCCCACCCGCTGGCAGCACGTCTTCGCGAGCGTGCAGAGCCTCTCGGCCGCGGGCGTCGACTCGTTAGCGCCCGACCGCTTCCAGGTCGTCGTGGTCGACGAGTTCCACCACGCCCAGGCGGCGACCTACCGACGCCTGCTCGACCACCTGCGCCCCACCGAGCTGCTGGGGCTGACCGCCACCCCCGAGCGCGGTGACGGCGTCGACGTGCGGTCCGTCTTCGACGGCCGGACCGCCGCCGAGCTGCGGCTGTGGGACGCGCTGGACGCCGACCTGCTCTGCCCGTTCCACTACTTCGGCGTCAGCGACGGCACCGACCTGTCCAGGCTGGACTGGCGCGCCGGCGAATACGCCACCGCCGACCTCGAGCGGCTCTACACCGGCACCGACGCGCGCGTCCGCATCGTGCTGCAGCAGGTGCGGGACAAGGTCCCCGACCCTGCCCGCATGCGCGCGCTGGGCTTCTGCGTGTCCATCGCTCACGCCCGGTACATGGCCGAGCGCTTCACCGCCGCCGGCATCCCGGCGCTGGCCGTATACAAGGACACGAGCCCGAAGGCCCGGGCCGATGCGCTGGCGGCGCTGCGGAACCGGCGGGTCAACGCGGTCTTCACCGTCGACCTGTTCAACGAGGGGCTCGACGTCCCCGACGTCGACACGCTGCTGCTGCTCCGCCCGACCCAGAGCGCCACGATCTTCCTGCAGCAGCTGGGCCGCGGACTGCGCCGGACCGCCGACAAGCCCGTTCTCACCGTGCTCGACTTCATCGGCCAGCAGCGCCGCGAGTTCCGTTTCGACCTGCGCTACCGCGCCCTCACCGGCGCCAGCCGCACCCAGCTGCAGCGGCAGGTCGAGAACGGCTTCTCCTACCTGCCGTCAGGTTGCGAGCTCGTGCTGGACGAGGTGGCTCGTGAGGTCGTCCTCGACAACGTCAAGCGACAGCTGTCGCTGCGCCGTGCCGAGCTCATCCGGGAGGTCAGCAGCCACGGCGACCTAGACCTGGCGGGCTGGTTGCGTAAGTCCGGTCGCGAGCTGGCGGATGTCTACCGGCGCGGCTCCTGGACGGCGCTGCGGCGGGAGGCCGGCTTCCCGACGCCGCCCGCCGGGCCGCACGAAGAGAAGCTGCTGGCCCGGACCGCGACCATGGCGCACGTCGACGACCCCGAGCGGGCGGAGGTCTACACGCGGCTGCTCAGCGGCCCCGTCACCTATACGACGCTGGGAGAGCGGGACCAGCGCTACGCCCGGATGCTTTTCTTCGCCGTGTGGCCCGACGGCGGCGGGCACGACACCTACCAGGACGGGCTCGACGAGCTGCTGGCCCACCCCGCCGTGTGCGACGAGATGCGGCAGCTCATCGCGCTCGGGCTCGCTCGCGCCGAGCACGTGCCCCTGCCATTGGAGGCCGGCCTGCAGCAGGTGACGCTGCAGACGCACGCTCGCTACAGCCGCGACGAGGTGCTCGCCGCGCTCGACTGGGCGGACATCGAGACGGCGACGCCGAGGAGGACGCAGGGGCACGCGGCTGGGGTGGTGTGGGCGGGGGCGGCTCGTGCTGACGCGTTCTTCGTGACGCTGGTGAAGGACGAGAAGCACCACTCCCCGGACACCATGTACCGCGACTACGCCATAAGCCCCGACCTCTTTCACTGGGAATCCCAGAACCGGACGAGCGTCGACTCCGAGGTGGGACAGCGGTACCTGCGTCACCGTGAGCGGGGGACTCACGTGCTGCTCCTGACGCGGCAAACCCGAACCAACGCATGGGGTGGTGCCGGCCCGTACTCGCTGCTCGGGCCGCTGACCTACCAGCACCATGATGGCGACCGACCTATCGCCATCACGTGGAAGCTGCGTCGACCGATGCCGGTCGAGATCTACCGAGCGTCGTCGGTGGTGGCGTAAGCCGGCCGATGCAGTGTGGTCCTGTGTTCTGCGCGTCGAGACCGCCCGGCGAGCTCAAGGGGGTCGCGATTGCGGGCTTAAGGGCCGGCACCCTTCGCGAGCATCGACCCGGCAATGCAGTGCAGAAGTTGGCAGGGACCGAACCCGAGCCGCCTAGGTGCTGAGGGCCCGAGTAGCACCGTTGCTGGTGCCGGGCCGTCGAAGCAGGACGCCCTCAGCGGTATGCACATGTCGGCGACTAGTATTCAGAATGTGGTTCAAGCCGCTCCGCCCCTGCTTCCGCTGCTCCGCAGCGCGGCGCAAGCCCGCGTGATGGCGACCGTTCTGCTGAACCCCCAGCGTGACTGGTCGGTCTCGGAGATCGCCGGTGCCGCGGACGTGTCGCAGCCCACTGCTTCCCGGGAGGTCCGTCGCCTCGAGCAGGCGGGGGTCGTTCAGGTGCACGGTGGCCGCAACCAACGATCGGTGCGCGTGGACAGCACCGCGGTCCTGTACCCGGAGCTGGCAGGCCTCGTGTTGAAGGCCTTCGGTCCGCAGGTGGTGCTCTCAGAGCTCCTCAGCACCGTGGGGGGCATCTACTACGCCGCCATCTTCGGCGGCTGGGCCGAGCGCTATGCCGGGACGGCGGGCCCGCCACCGACCGACGTGGACCTGCTCGTGGTGGGTCGACCGGACACGGACGCCCTCGCCGACGCGGTGACGGCGGCAGGGGAGCGTCTCGGGCGCGAGGTCGCGCCGACCCTCCTCTCGCCCGAGGAGTGGAGGAACGACCGGTCCGGCTTCCTCGATGCGGTCCGCGCCGGCGCCCGCGTCGACGTCGTCGGAGCGGACGTCTCGTGAGCGTCGAGGACCCGATCCGCGCCGGTCGACTCGAGCGGGTCACCGTGGACGGCGACTCCGCAAGGGAACGCCTGGAGCTCTGCGCGCACCATCTCGAGAGCGCCGGTCTCCTCGCCGCGCTGGACCCGGCCATGGCGTACGCCGCTCTACGACGCGGCGCGGAAGGCAATCACCGCTCACATGCTCGCGCGGGAACTGCGCTCGACGAACCGCTCCGGCGCTCACGAGGCGGTGGGGCTGTACGCCTCGGCTGCGATCGTCGACGAATCCGGCGCCGTACGACGCTTCCGGGCCATGCGGCTGACATGGAACCGCAGCGAGTACAGGGACGTGGCGATCGGCACGCAACAGGTGCAGTCCGACCTGACGTCCGCGCGGGTGATCGTCGACGCCGTCCGTGCCGACCTCGCCGCGGATGACGTGTAGCCGTCAGGGCCATGCGCCAGACTCCGACCACGTCGTCGGGCCGAGCGAGGTCGGGTCGTCGCAACGAGGACCTGGCGTCGGAGGGGCACCGCCCGTTGTCCCCTGCGCGGCGGCGATGGTCGGCACCCTTTCCACCGATTCCTTCTCCTCGACCCACGGCTGAGGGCCAGACTCGCGCCATGAACGACGTCGCCCGCGGGGGCTCCGGGAACGAGGACGCAGACAGGTTCGATCCGTACACCGACGCGGTGCCGTCCGGACCGCAGTCGGCGGACCGCGACCGGCACCCCGACTCGCCGGACACCGTCGAGATGCCGCGGCCGTCCTTCGACGACCGCGTCATCGAAGGCCCTGTCGTGTCCGAGGGGTACCACCCGGGGCCGGCCGCCCCGCCCGCCCCGCCCGCCCCGGCCCCCGCGGCCGGCCCGGTCGTGCCCGTCCCGCAGCCGCTGCCCGCGGTCCGCACGGCGCAGGGAGTGGCGCCGTACCGGCCCCGGGTGGGCGGCGGCCACATCGCAATCGCGTGGGTGATCACCGTCCTGACGCTCGGCTACATGCTGCCGTGGGCGATCGCCGCCACCCGTCAGCGCTCGAACGTGGGCGCGATCGCGCTCCTCAACGTGCTCGTCGGGTGGACGTTCATCGGATGGGTCGCCGCGCTCGTCATGTCGTGCATGAGCGACCCGGTCGCCACATTGGCCGCGCCGACGTACGTGCAGGTGAACGTCCCCGTCGCGCCGCCCGCACCGGCGTGGGCGCCCGGCTGGTACCCGGACGGCCAGGGCGATGTCCGGTACTTCGACGGTCGGGCGTGGACCTCGCACGTGCAGTGAGGGGCGAGGCCCGGACGACGGACTCGGCCGCCTCGTCAGAGGGCGAGGAGCCGCCGCAGCAGGGTCTCGACCCCCCGCACCGCACGTAGCTGGTCGCCGCGAGCCCGGACCTGTCCGGCTCGACCTCGACGTGCGTGACGGCCTCTCGCCGCGTCTCACCAAGCGTCCCGGCCGAGGTCGTCGTCGGCGGGCTCGAGGTGGTCACGGTGGGAGCCGTCGCTCGCCGCAACGCCAGCGCCTCGCCGGTCGTGCTTCGCGACCTCGCTCCTGCAAGGTCGGCTCTCAGCGTGTGCCCCCAATGGGGGCACACGACGTGACCGCGACAGTCGTCGGACGGCCGCAGAGCCCGCACGCGTGTGGCGCACCTCGCACACCCGCGAGCCCGCCGACGCGGGTCGACCCGCGCTCCCGCCGCGGCCCGGGCCTCAGCCGGCGGCCACGCGCTCCTTGCGCGCCTGCAGCAGGAACAGCGACGCGTCGTGCAGGTCGGTGAAGCCCGTCCCCACGAGGCCCACCAGCAGGTCGTTGCTCCACACCACGGCCCGCCCGACCGTGATGGCCGAGGAGTCGATGCGCGGCAGGTCGAGCCCGAACACCTGCTTGGCGATGGAGCGCTTGCCGCCCTGCGTGCCGCCGTAGCCGAGCACGGGCAGGAAGCGCTCCGGGTGCGCCACGCACAGCGTCCGCGTCAGCAGCGTCTCCTTGAACCCCGCCATGCCCACCACGTGCGTGCCCTGCACGAGCTGGGTGAGGCGCTGCTCGAGGGGGAGGTGCGCGGGACCGTGGAGCAGGTAGTGGATCGTGCCGCGCGTGAGCCGCGCGGCCTCGTAGTCCCCGAGCGCGTCCCACGCCGCGAGGAACGCGTGCGAGCTCCCCGAGCTGACGCCGAAGGGGCTGGTCGCGAACTCGCGCAGGTCGGCCGCGCTCGCACCGCCGAGGCCCTCGGGGGAGAACAGGGCCTGGTAGCGCGCCTGGTACTGCGCCGCGCCGGGCCTCGGGGCACGGTCGCGTGCGAGGTAGCGCGCCTTGGCGGCGGTCACCTTCGCCGCCACCTCGGGCGAGACCTGCGACGCCCGGTCGAAGACGGCCTGGCTGCTCGTCGACGAGCGCCCGGGCGGACGACCGGACGGCACACGCCGCGCCTGACCCCGCAGCCACCGGTGGCCGCACTCCTCGCAGCCGAGCTCCTTCTGCCCCGACGCGGTCTGCGCCACCAGCCGGACGTGCTCGTCGGGGGCCGTGCACGCGGGACAGGAGAGGTCAGCCATCTCCGAAGTGTCCTCCCTCCGCCGGCCCGCTCCCGCCAGTCCGGGACCGCAGCGGTCGACGGCCTATCGCGACGGGCGGCCGGCCGCCGTCCGAGGACCTCACGGCACGAGCACGATGCGTCCCCGCGCCCGACCCTCCTGCAGCCGCTGCATCGCGGGCACCACGTCGGCGAGCGGGTACGTCCGGTCGACAACCGGCCGCAGCCGTCCCTCGGCGACCAGGGCGGCGAGGCGGTCCAGGCGCTCGCGGCGAGGCGTGGTGCGGCCCGGACGCGGCAGCTCCGGCACCACCAGCGACGCGGCGAGCAGCCCGAGGATCGGCCCCATGCTGCCGGTGATGCGGTTCATGCCCCGCCCGTAGTGGTCGTGGCCGACCCGGATGTACCGCCCGCCGTCGGCCACGACCGGGCGCCACTCGCGGAACGGCCGGGTGCTCGCGACGTCGACCACGACGTCGTAGCGCTCGAGCCGCCGTGTCACGTCCTCGGCCCGGTAGTCGACGGTCACGTCGGCGCCCGCGGCGCGGACGAGGTCGAGCCGGTCGCCCGCGTCGACGCCGACGACGCGGGAGGCGCCGAGCGCCCGTGCCAGCTGCACGACGTACCCGCCGAGCGCCCCCGCCGCACCGTTGACGAGCACGCTGTCGCCGGCGCGGAAGCGGGCCTGGTCGACGAGCACGTCGTACGCGAGCACCGCCGGGGTGCCGAGCGCGGCGGCGGCGGTGTCGTCGAGGGCGTCGTCGCACGCCACGAGCCCGTCCTCGGGGGCGGCGACGAGCTCGGCCCACGCGCCGCCGTTGCGCCACTGGATGCCGCGGACCGTCTCGCCCCACACCCGCTGCCCGGGCCGGAACCGCGTGACGGCCTCGCCGACGGCCTCGACGGTCCCGGCGACGTCGGTGCCGGGCACGCGGCGCCGGGGTGCCCGGACGCCGTTGCCCATGAGGCGCAGCGCGTACGGCAGGCCGGTCACCGTGTGCCACACGTCGACGTGGACCGACGTCGCCGCCACGCGCACGAGGACCTCGTCCGGCGAAGGCTCGGGCTCGGGTACCTCGCCGAGACGCAGCAGGTCGACGGGGCCGTAACGGTCGTGGAGGACGGCGCGCACGCCGCGATCCTCCTTCGTCGCGCGGCCGGCGGACCATGGGGCCAGCCGTAGCCCGCTTGGGCCGCGGACCTGCCCGAGGAGTTCCGTGACGGCGCCGGACGCCTACACCGTCTCGTGGTGGTTCGGCGGGCCCTTCGACGCAGGTCGTCCTTTCGTCCCCTCTGCACCCGTTCGGCTGCTCAGCCCGCCCGAGGACATGTGACATGGGCGGGTCCTTCGACGCCGATGACCTGGAGCGCTGCGATGTCCGGCTCTGCCACCCTCCCGCCCGTCTCTCCCGGAGCGCCGCCTCCTGCGTCCCCGGCCGGCCCGGGGCGGGGCGTGGAGCCGCTCGCCGTCGTCGCGCTCGTGCTCGCCATCCTGTTCTGGCCGGTCGGACTCGTGCTCGGCGTCCTCGCGCTGCGTCGGACCGGTCCCGGGAGGCGCGACGGTCGTGGCCTGGCTGTGGCCGCCGTCGTCATCGGCGGCCTCGCGGCTCTGTTCTGGGTGATCGTCATCGCTGTCGCCGTCGCCGCGGGCGGTAGCACCACCGAGGTCGAGGCCGCCTCGGCGGCCGACACGTCCGAGCTGGTCGAGGAGGTTGCTGCGGCAGAGGCCGAGGCCTCCGTCGTCGCTGTCGACGAGGCCGCCGCCGAGGCGGCGGCCGAGAACGAGGCGGCCGAAGAGGCTGCTGCGCAGGAAGCAGCCGAGAAGGAGGCGGCAGAGGAAGCGGCGGCGGCTGCAGAGGCCGCCGAAGCCGAGCGCGTGGCGGCCGAGGAGGCGGCGGCCGCACAGGCGGCCGAGGAGCTCGCGGCGGAGCAGAAGGCGGCAGAGGAGCGGGCGGCAGCGGAGAAGGCGGCCGAGGAGGCTGCGGCCGGGACGGTCGCCCAGCAGAACGCGAAGCGGTCCGCCGAGGACTACCTCGCCTTCACCGCCTTCTCCCGGTCCGGGCTCATCGAGCAGCTCGAGTTCGAGGGCTACTCGAACGCCGACGCGGAGTGGGCCGTCAGCCAGCTCGATGTCGACTGGAACGAGCAGGCCGCCAAGTCCGCGCAGGACTACCTCGACTTCACGTCCTTCTCTCGCTCCGGCCTCATCGAGCAGCTCGAGTTCGAAGGCTTCACCCGCGAGCAGGCCACCTACGGGGTCGATCAGACCGGGCTGTGACGCCCCCCTCACCGCGGCGCCGGGTGGCGCGTTCCGTGCGTGGGTCGGTGCGGAGTCGACCGGAGGGCAGCCCGCTGGCGTCACTGCAGCGCGGACGTGAGGCGCGCGAGGTTGTCGACCACCCGTGCTACGCGCGGCCGGTACAGCCACTCCGCGAGCGTGAGCTCGCGGCTCGCCGCCCGGTACCCGTCCTCCACCCGCCGCAGGTCGTCGACGAACTCACGGCCCTGGATGAGCAGCGAGGACTCGAGGTCGAGCTGGAAGGAGCGGATGTCGAGGTTGCTGGAGCCGACGTAGGCGACGTCGTCGTCGATGCTCATGTGCTTGGCGTGCAGCACCGTCGGGGCCGGGTAGAGGTGGATGCGGACGCCTGCGCGCAGCAGCGTCTCGAAGTAGCTGCGCTGGGCGTGCTGCACGAAGAACTGGTCGGCCTCGGCCGGCACGAACAGCTCGACGTCGAGGCCACGCAGCCCGGCGGCGACGACGGCGTCGAGCAGCGACTCGTCCGGCACGAAGTACGGGCTCGTGATGCTGACCCGCCGGCGGGCGGAGTACAGCAGCGCGTTGAACATGAGCAGGTTGTTCTCGGTGTCGTAGCCCGGCCCGCTCGGCAGGACCTGGATCGCGAGCGGCCCTTCCGCGGCCACCCCGGCGGCGTCCGTCGGACGCTCGGGTGCGGTGATGTCGAGCAGCTCGTCGGTCTCGCTGAACCAGTCGGTGAGGAACACCGCGTCCAGCGACTGCACGACCGGGCCGCGCACGCGGACCATGAGGTCCTGCCAGCGCAGCCCCTTGCGGCGGTTGGCGCGCTTGTCGTAGGAGCTGTCGATGACGTTCTGCGACCCGGCCCAGCCGACGAGACCGTCGACGACGACGAGCTTGCGGTGGTTGCGCAGGTCGGGGCGCTGGTAGCGGCCGCGCCACGGCTGCACCGGCAGCATGAGGTGCCATTGCACGCCGGCCGCCGTGAGCCGCTCCAGGGTCGCGCGGTAGCCGGGGTAGCCCGCCGAGCCGATGTGGTCGAGCAGGACCCGCACGCCGGCGCCGTTGGCGACGGCCTTCTCCAGCGCGGCGAAGAACGGCTCCGTCGTCTCGTCGAGGGACAGGATGTAGACCTCGACGTGGACGAAGTCGGTGGCGGCGGCGATGTCGTCGGCGATCGCCTGGATCGTCTCCTCGTAGCCGTCGTGGATCTCGGCGGAGCAGCCCTGCAGCATGGGCAGGGCGCCGACGTTCTGGTTCTGCCGGACGACGCCGTCCAGCCACGGCGGGCCCGGTGCCTCGACGTGCCCGAGGCCCTCGGCGACCACGCGGGCCGCGATCCGACGGTCGACCTCGGTCTGCCGCGCGCGCCGGGCGGCGGGCAGGCGGGGGCTGCCGATGACGAGGAAGGCGAGCAGACCGACGACGGGCAGGATGTAGATGAGGAGCATCCAGGCCGTCGCCGAGCTCGGCTTGCGGTTCCGCGGCACGACGACGAGGGCGACGTAGGCGGCGACCAGCAGGACCGCGAGGACCGCGACCCCTAGCGGTCCCCGCAGCTGCTCGACGGTCACGACGAGGCCACCGCGGTCGGTCGGTCCGCGGGCGGCTGCATCGGCTCACGCTAGGGCGGAGCCGCTCGGGCGGTCCAGACGCCGGGTGGTCCGGGCGGCGGACGGTCCAGGTCGCCGACGGCCATGAGCACGCCCCCGACGGTTCCGGACCCACCCCCTCAGAGCGTCGGAACCACCTTGCCGACGACGTCCGTCCGGGCGCGCGCCGCGGCGGCACCGGCCTGCTCGAGCGGAAGGACGGTGTCGAGCGCAGGCCGGAGCCGCCCGTCACCGACCAGCCTTACGAGGTGCGCGAGGTCGCCGGGGCGCGGGGCGCGCGGGGTCGGTCGGTCGCCGACGACGAGGCGTCCGTCGCCGTCGCTGTGGTCCACGCCCGCTGCCCGCACCCGTCCAGCGTGCCTCCCGACCCGCGCGACGCCAGTCGCGACGGTCGGCGTCAGGGGCGCCCGTCGACCGGTCGGCGCCGGAGCCGAGGACGGCTGCGACGCCGTGGGGGCACAGTGGGGGCATACCGCGGTGACGACAGCTGCCTCCCGCCGACCGGCTCACGACCCCGCGAGCGCGTCCTCCAGCTCGGAGGCGCGGACCTGGCCCTTGCGCGGTGCGAGCCACAGCACGAGCGCCGCGGCGACGAGCTGCACGACGGCGGCCACGACGAAGGCCGTCGTCGCGGCGTCGACGAAGGCCGCCTCGGCCGTGTCGAGCAGCTGCTCGCCGGCGGGTCCGAGCCGGTCGGCCGCGAGCCGGACGAAGGCGATCGACGCCTCCGCACGCTCCGCGGCCTCGGGCGGCAGGCCCTCGACCGCGCCCGAGACGCCACTGCGGTACACGGCGGTGATCGTGCTGCCGAGGACGGCGATGCCGACGGCGCTGCCGACCTCGCGCGAGACGTCGTTGACCGCGGAGGCGACGCCCTGCTTGGCCTGCGGCAGCGACGACACGATGGCCGTGGTCGACGGCGTGCCCGCCAGGCCCATGCCGGCGGCGAAGACGACGAGGCCGAGCGCGACGTGCCAGTAGCGCAGGTCCGTCGTGAGGCCGGTGAGCACGAGCATCCCCGTCGCGCTCAGGGTGAGGCCGAGCGCGACGACCCGGTTCGTGCCGAGCCGGTCGGCGACGCGCGGGGCGTTGCGGGCGACGGGGATGAGCACGAACGGCAGCGGCAGCAGGCACAGCGCCGCCTGCAGCGGCGACAGGTCGGTGACGAACTGGAGGTACTGGAGGATGACGAAGAACAGCCCGAAGCTGCCGAAGAACTGCACGGTGAGCGCCAGCGACCCGGCGCCGAAGCCGCGCAGGCGGAACAGGCGCGGGTCGAGCAGCGGGTGCTCGCGCCGCAGCTCCCACCACACGAAACCCACGAGCGACACCGCTCCGACCGCGAGCGACGACAGCGTCCACGCGTCGCCCCAGCCCCGCTCGGCGCCCTCGATGATGCCGAAGACGAGCCCGGCCACGGTGAGCACCGACAGGACCCCGCCCACCGGGTCCAGCGGCGGGCGGTGGGGGTCGCGCGAGCTCGGTACCACGACGAGCGTGCCGAGGAGGGCGAGGACGGCGAGGGCGACGTTGAGCCCGAAGAAGGACGACCAGTCGAACAGCTCGAGCAGGATGCCGGAGGCGAACAGGCCGAGGACGGCACCGCCGCCGGCGACCCCGACCCACACCCCGACGGCCCGACCGCGCTCCTCGGGCGGGAACGACGTCGTGATGACCGACAGCGTCACGGGCATGACGGCGGCCGCGCCGACACCCATGACGCCGCGCAGCGCGATGAGCGTCTGCGGGTCGTCGACCGTCATCGCCATCCCGGCGGCGGCGCCGAACAGGGCGAGCCCGGCCAGCAGGATGCCCTTGCGGCCGAACCGGTCACCGACAGCGCCCGCGGACAGCAGCAGCCCGGCGAACACGACGGTGTAGGCGTCGACGATCCACGTCAGCTCGGTCTGGGTGGCGCCCGTGGCGAGCGCGAGGTCGGGCAGGGCCACGTTGAGGCCGCTCACCGCGCTCACGACCATCATGAGCGCGAGGGCGACGACGCCGAGGAGCGCGCGGCGCCGCCGGGGCGAGAGCTCGACCGGGGTGGGAGCCGGGGCGGTGGACGGCATGGCGGCCTCCTACGAATTCAACGGCTGCTGAATTCTGCTCCCGGCCTCGTCGTGCGGTCAAGAGGCCCGCGGCCGCCGGCGCTCAACGGTTGAGGACCTCGACCACCGTCTCCTGCACGACCGGCTCCGGCTCGAAGGTGACGGTCGAGCGGGCGCGCACCACGAGCCGCTCGCCGCTGCCGGTGACGACGGTGCCGGTGGCGCTGTTCGTCTCCCGGCCGACCCGGACGGGACCGTCGTCGCCCGCGACCCACGTCGCGGACTCCCGCAGCCGCAGCAGACCCTCGCCGCTCGCGAGGGGCTCGACGGACTCGCCGGCGAACAGGACGCCCGGGCAGACGCTGTCGAGGAGCTCCGGTACCGACAGCCCGTCACCGTCGTACAGGGTGAGCCGGACCTGGTCGTCGACGGCGACGTCCTGGGTCGCGCCCGGCTCGGGCGGCGTGCCCGTGGTGCGGGTCCGCAGCGCGACCTCGTCGATGTCGCTGAACCGGCAGACGTCCTCGACGGTGACGCCCGCGAACAGGAGCAGGTCGGTGTCGAGGCCGTCGCCGCCGGTCACGAGGTTGTCGTAGAAGCGGCCGAAGGGGACCTGGACCCGCTCGACGTCCGTCCGGGCCTGCGCCGGGGCCGCGCCCACGGCGGCGAGCCCGACGACGGCGGCGGCCGCGACCGACACCGCGGTCCAGGGCGGTCGCCGACGCTGCGGCGGGACGTCGGGTCGGGCCGGGTGGTCTGCGCTCATGGTGTCGCCTCCGTGTCGTCGGGGTCCCGACGCTAGGAGCCCGTGCGACCCGGCGGTGCCGTGCAGGCGCCCGGTGAGTACCGCCCGCCCGCTCGGTGAGTAGGGCGCCGGTCGGGGGCAGGGCGGCCCGGACGTCCGGCCGTCGGCTCAGCGAGCGGCCAACCGTGAGCCCTCCCGCGCCGAGAACTCCGCACCGAGCACGAAGCGGTCGGAGCGCACGACCGTCCGGCGCACCTCGAACGGGCGGCCGTCGGCGAGCCCCAGGCGCTCGACCTCGACGACGGCCGCGGGGTCCGGCAGCCCGAGCGCCTCCCGCGTCGGTGCGTCGGCGAGGGCGGCGCGGATCTCCTCCGAGCCGCCGGAGATCGTGACGCCGCAGCGCAGCCGCAGCTCGTCGTACAGCGCGGTGTGGGAGAAGTCGACGCCGAGCAGCGGCCGGGTCTCGGCGGCGGGCAGCCACACGTCGTCCACGGCCAGGGGCACGTCGTCGGCGAGGCGCACCCGGGCCAGGTGCAGCAGCCGGAGCCGGGGGCCGCGGCCGAGCCGGGCGGCCACGTCGGGGTCCGTGACCACCTGCAGCGAGCGGACGAGGCTCGTCTGGCGCCGCCCGCTGCCCTCGACGGACCGGAACAGGCTGTACAGCGCGCCGAGCGGCTGGACCAGGGCGCCGTCCTCGGCCACGCGCGGCGCCCGGCCGCGCGCGGCGCTCACGAGGCCCTCGCCGCGCAGGTCCCGCAGCGCCTCGCGGACGGTGTGGCGGCTCACGCCGTACTCGGCCGCCAGGCCGTGCTCACCCGGGAAGCCGGCCTCGAACTCGCCGTCGGCGATGCGCCGGCGCACGTCGTCCTGCAGCCGCCGCCACAGCGGGCCCGCGCCGGGCTCGAGCGTTCGCACGGGACCAGCGTAGGGCTGGACAACGGCATCTAATGTACGTACATTTACGCCGTGCCGTTGTTCCGCTGGAGGAGAGCCATGACCCCCGAGACCGACATCCCCGACCTCGCCCGCGCGCACCGCGAGGGCGCCGTCGTCGTCGACGTCCGCGAGCCGTCGGAGTACGCCGCCGGGCACGTGCCCGGCGCGCTCAACGCCCCGCTGGCCACGGTCGCCGGCCGCGCCGGCGAGCTGCCCGACGGCCGGCTCTACGTCGTCTGCGCGGGCGGCAACCGCAGCAAGGCCGCCACCGACGTGCTGCGCCGCGCGGGCCGCGACGCCGTGTCCGTCGTCGGCGGCACGAAGGGCTGGGTGTCCGCCGGTCACCCCGTCACGAAGGGAGCCCGGCCGTGATCGAGGTCATCACCATCGAGACGCCGAGCCTCGGCGACCGCAGCTACGTCGTCACCGACGGGACCGTCGCGGTCGCCGTCGACCCGCAGCGCGACCTCGACCGCGTCCTCGACGTGCTCCACGAGCGCGGTCTCCGGCTCACCCACGTGCTGGAGACGCACATCCACAACGACTACGTGACGGGCGGGTACGCCCTCGCGCAGGCGACGGGTGCGCGCTACTGCGTGAACGCCGACGACGAGGTGTCGTTCGAGCGCACCCCCGTGCGCGACGGCGACGAGTGGACGACCGGGGCGCTCCGCGTCCGCGCCCTCGCCACCCCCGGACACACGTTCACGCACCTGTCGTACGCGGTGGACGCACCGGGCCACGACGACGAACCCGTCGTCTTCACCGGCGGGTCGCTGCTGCACGGCTCGACGGGCCGTCCCGACCTGCTCGGCCCGAACCACACCGACGCCCTCGCGCGCCACCAGCACGCCTCCGCCCGTCGCCTGGTGGCCGAGCTGCCGGACGCCACGGAGATCTACCCGACCCACGGCTTCGGCAGCTTCTGCGCGGCGACGCCGACCTCGGGCGACGCCTCGACGATCGGCAGCCAGCGCACGAGCAACCCGGCGCTGCGGCAGGACGTCGAGGAGTGGGTCGAGCAGACCGTCGCGTCCCTCACCGCCCACCCCGCGTACTACGCCCACATGGCGCCGGCCAACAGCGCCGGGCCCGCCGCCCCGGACCTGTCGCCGCCGGCCCCGGCCGACCCGGCCGAGCTGCGTCGGCGGATCGACGCGGGGGAGTGGGTCGTCGACCTGCGCGGGCGGACCGAGTTCGCCGCCGGCCACCTGCGCGGCGCCTTCAACTTCGGTGCCGACGGCTCGTTCGTCACCTACCTCGGGTGGCTCCTGCCGTGGGGCACGCCGGTCACCCTGCTCGCCGACACGCCCGAGGACCTCGAGGCCGCGCAGCGCGACCTCGTGCGCATCGGCATCGAGCGGCCCGCGGCGGCCGCCACGGGCCGGGTCGAGGACTGGGCCGGGGTCGACGCCCTCGCCTCCTACCGGCGCGTCACCTTCGCCGACGTCGCCGCGGCCCGCGCCGCGGGCGAGGAGCCGCACGTGCTCGACGTGCGTCGCGACGACGAGCGGCGCTCCGGTCACGTCGCCGGCTCGCAGCACGTGCCGCTCCACGAGCTGCTCGACCGCGCGGACGAGGTGCCGCACGACCGCGGCGTCTGGGTGCACTGCGCCTCCGGCTACCGCGCGTCGATCGCCGCGGCGGTGCTCGACCGCGCCGGTGTGGACGTCGTGCTCGTCGACGACGGCTTCGACAACGCCGCCGGCGCGGGCCTCGTCGTCGTGGCGGGCTGAGCGTGCTCTGGCTCGTCCTGGCCCTCGCCGTCGCGGTCGGGCTGAGCCTCGGCCTGCTCGGCGGGGGCGGCAGCATCCTCGCGGTGCCGCTGCTCGTGTACGTCGCGGGGCTGGACCCCAAGGAGGCGATCGCCACCTCGCTGCTCGTCGTCGGCGCGACGAGCCTCGCGGCGCTCGTGCCGCACGCCCGCGCCGGGCGGGTCCGCTGGCGGACCGGCCTGCTGTTCGGGGCGGCCGCCATGGCGGGCGCCTATGCGGGTGGACGGCTCGCGGCCCTCGTGCCCGGCGCCGTCCTGCTGCTGGTCCTCGCCGCGATGATGCTCGCGACCGCCGTCGCGATGATCCGTGGCCGTCGCGCGGTGCGAGCGCACCCCGACGGCGGGCTGCGGGTGGGCGTCGTGCTCGCCGAGGGCGCCGTCGTCGGCCTCGTCACCGGCATGGTGGGCGCGGGCGGCGGGTTCCTCGTGGTGCCGGCGCTCGTGCTGCTCGGCGGGCTGCCGATGACGGCAGCCGTCGGGACGTCGCTGCTCGTCATCGCGCTCAAGTCCTTCGCCGGTCTCGCGGGCTACCTCGCGAGCACCGACATCGACTGGCCGCTCGCGCTCGCCGTGACCGGCGCCGCCGTGCTCGGCTCGCTCGCCGGCGGGTCGCTGACCGGCCGCATCCCGGCCGACGTGCTGCGACGGGCGTTCGGCTGGTTCGTCGTCGCCATGGGCGGCTTCGTGCTCGCGCAGGAGCTCGGCGACGTCCTCGGGCTGGCCGCGCCCGTCGCCGTGGCCGTCGCGCTGCTCGTCGTCGCGGTCACCGCGGTCGCGGCGCTCGCCCCGCGCCGGGGCGCCGACCGCGACCGCGTCGGCGCGAGGACCTAGGTCCGACAGCCGGAGCGCCGGCCCACCCGAGGGTGGACCGGCGCTCCGTGCTGGTGCGGTCGTGCCTGCCGCCGCCCGTCAGGGCAGCGGGTAGCGGACCAGGTAGGCCGGGTTCTCGTAGTCGTCCGGGTCGCCCTCGTCCGGGATGCCGTCGACCCGGTCGCCGACCCCGTTGACGATCGAGTCGATGATCCCGGGGCCGCTGAGGTTCTTCGTCATGATGTGGTGCAGCACGACGCCCGGCGTCTCGGGCACCTCGTAGCCGTTCGCTGTGACGATGTCGGGGTTGTTGCGGTTGAACACGTACACCCCGCCGCCCCACAGCGTGTGGCGCTCGACGTCGTCGGCGACCTTGTACGCCGCCCAGCCGAGCGTGCCGTCGTCGGCCGTCCACTCCGCCTGCGTCGGCGGGTCGTACGGCAGCTCGTTCTGGAAGAAGAGGACGAAGCCGTCCTCGCCGTTCCACACGACGTTGTGCTCCTGGAAGTGCTCGACGAAGAAGCCGGTCGCGGTGACGCGGTCGCCGTTGACGACGACGCCGTTGCGGCCGATGTTCGTCCGCCAGCGCTCGTTGTCGCCGAACGTGCCGTCGGTCCGGTCGAAGCCCTCGACGCCGTGGTCGGCCCGCCACACCCACGTGTGGTCGATGAGGACGTCGTCGCTGTTGACCTCGAGCGCGACGTCGGTCTTGCCGACGTAGGGCCCGCCGACGCGGAAGTACACGTCGGACAGCGTCGTCGGGTTGCTCGCGCTCGACTTGTTCGCCGCCTTCGGCCCGTTCGTCTTGCCGACACGCAGCAGGGCGGGGGACTCGACCTCGCCGGCATCCACCGTCACGCCCGCGACCACGACGCCGGGGACGTCGGCGACGACGAGCGGGACGGACCCGCCGACGGAGTGCAGCGTGGCCAGGCCCATGCCGAGCACGACCGTGTCGGCGCGCTTCACCGAGATGCTGCGGGCGACGTCGTACACCCCCGGCGTGAGCAGCAGGTGCTTGCCGCGCGCGAGCTGGTTGTTGATCTCCTGGACGGTGTCGCCGGGCTTCGCGACGAAGAACTCGGTGAGCGGGATGGTGCGGCCCGGCGTCATGCCGTAGGCCCACGTGAGGCCGCGGGTCCCGGTCCGCGCCGACGGCACCCGCACCTGGTAGCGGCCGGCGTCGTCGACGAAGAGGAACGGCTTCTCGCGGCTGATGGGCGTCTCGTCGAACGTCGTGTACGGCGGGTCGGGGTAGGTGCTGTCGTCGGGGGCACCGACGACGCCGGAGAACACCTGGTTCCACACGGCGTTCGACCACGTGCCGAACTCGCTGTTGCGCGCGTACCACTGCTGCTGGGACCCGTTGACGACCGTCTCGGCACGGGAGTCGGCGATGAAGCCGCCGCTCGCGAACGACGGACCGGTGCAGTAGTCCATGAGCGTGAGCGTCGGCCCCTGCACGTCGACCCGGCGCATGGACACCGCCTGCGAGACGGCCCAGAAGTTCGCCGAGGCCTCGCAGCCGCCCTGCCCGGCGGTGTTGACGTCGATCGTGAGGTTGGAGATGCCGCGCCAGAAGTTGTTGAGGGCGAAGCAGCCGACGAACTCGGGGTTCGTGGGGTCGTCGAAGCACTGGTTGTAGACCTCGACGGCGCCGTTGATGACGACGTCGCCGGGGTCGGCGCCGAGGCCGATGACCTCGGTGTAGTAGCCGACCTTCATCTGCAGCGGCTCCTCGTCGGTGCCGTACACGCCCGGCTCGAAGACGAGCGCGTAGCGGTTGGGGCCCATCTCGTCGCTGACCTGCTGGGCGTGGATCGCGTCGGCCGTCGCCTGGATCTCGCTGGTCGGCATGCTCGGGTCGAAGACGATCGTGCCGGGGCCGAGGTCGGGGTCGGTCGCCGACGTCCTCGGTGGGGGCGCTGCGCCCGCGGAGACGGCCGGGACGAGGGCGAGGGCGGTCGCGGCCACGAGGGCCGGGGCCAGGAGACGGGCGGCCCGACGGCGACCGCCGGGCAGGGTGGAACCGGGTGGGGTCATGCGTGGACTCCTTCGTCCATCGGGGTCGCGCGTACCGGTCGGCGCGACCGTCACACGATGCCACGCCGGGCGGACGGTCGGGAGGGCCCGGCCTCCTCGGCTCAGGCGTGCGTGTGGGCGCGCTGCCCGTCCCGGTCGAAGATCATGATGACCTCGGCGGGACCGTCGAGCGCGCTGAGGGCGTGCGGGGTCATGGTCGTGAACTCCGCAGCCTCGCCGGTGTCGACGTCGACGTCGCGCTCGCCCAGGTGCAGCCGCACGCGACCGAGCAGCACGACGAACCAGTCGTGCCCGGGGTGGACGCGCTGCGCGGGCCGGCTCGCCGTCGGCTCCAGGCGCATCTTGAGCGCGACGGTCCGCCCGTCCGGCCGGCTCAGCGGCCACGTGGTGCGGGCGCCGTCGCTGTGGGCGACTGGACGGATGACGACGTCCTCGTCGCCGGGCGCCTCGAACAGCGTGTCGAGGCTGACGGACAGCGCCCGCGCCAGCGGGACGAGCACGTCGAGCCCGAGCGTCCGCTTGCCCGTCTCGACGCGGCTGATGGTCGACGGGCTCAGGTGCGTGCGGGCGGCGAGCTCCTCCAGGGAGTAGCCGAGCGTGGTCCGCAGGCTGCGCAGCCGCGTCCGCGCCAGCGCCTCGACGTCCCGGGTGTCGGTCACGGGATCAGGATGGGACTGTCTTGCAGATCCTGCAAGGCCTCTGCCGGTTACGTACCGACCGCCGTAGCGTTCCTCCTATGACGACGACGGGTGAGAACACGCGGCACCAGCACGACCACGGGCACGCCCACGACCACGCCCACGACCACGGGCAGTCCCCGGTCGTGGAGCGGCGCTGCGACGTCGCCGTCGTCGGCGGGTCGGCCGCGGGCCTGGCCGCCGCGCTGCAGCTGGCCCGGCAGCGCCGCAGCGTCCTCGTCGTCGACGACGGCACGCCGCGCAACGCCCCCGCCGCGCACATGCACGGCTACCTCGGCCGGGAGGGCGCCGCCCCCTCGGAGCTGCTGGCCGTCGGACGCGAGGAGGTCCGCTCCTACGGCGGGGAGGTGCTGGCCGGCCGCGTGCTCGCCGTGCACCGCCTGGACGAGGGCGGCTTCCGGGTCGAGCTGACGGGCGGGCACACCCTGCTGGCCCGGCGCGTGGTCGCCGCGACCGGCATCACCGACGAGCTGCCGGACATCGAGGGGCTCGCGGAGCACTGGGGCCGCGACGTCGTGCACTGCCCGTTCTGCCACGGCTACGAGGTGCGCGACGCCCGGCTCGTGCAGGTCGTCACGCACCCGATGGGGCTGCACCCGACGGCGGTGCTGCGGCACCTCACCGGCCGCCTCACCGTCGTGCTCGACGGCCGCGACGCCGACCCCGACGCCTTCGACCCGCAGGCCCTCGCCACGCTCGAGGCCGCCGGGACGCCGGTCGTCCGGGGCAGCGTCCGTCGCGTCGTCGGCGGGCCCGACGGCCGGCTCACGGGCGTCGAGCTGGCCGACGGCGAGGTGCTGGCGGCCGACGCCGTCCTGGTCGGCGCCCGGTTCCGCGCCCGCGTCGACGTCCTCGCCCCGGCCGGCGTGACGGCCACCGCGCACCCCACCGGCTTCGGCGACGTCCTCGAGGTCGACGCGCGCGGCGAGACCGCCGTCCCGGGCGTCTACGCCGCCGGCAACGTCACCGACCCGAGCCTGCAGGTGCTGCCGTCGGCCGCCCACGGCAGCCGGGTCGCCGCGATGGTCGCCTTCGACCTCGCCGAGGAGGACCTCCGGGCGGGCTTCCGCGCCTCGGGGGCGCAGGTCGACTGGGACCACCGCTACGGCGGGGCGGAGCCGGTGTGGAGCGCGAACCCCAACGGCACCCTCGTCGCCGAGGCCGCCGGGCTGCCCGTCGGTCGCGCGCTCGACGTCGGCGCGGGGGAGGGGGCCGACGCCCTGTGGCTGGCGGAGCACGGCTGGACCGTGACCGCGAGCGACGTCTCCGGCAACGCGCTCGCGCGGGTCGGCGCCGAGGCGGGACGGCGCGGGCTCGACGTCCGGCTGCTGCGCGCGGACGCCGGCGAGGCGGGCGCCTTCGGCGCCGAGACCTACGACCTCGTGTCGCTGCAGTACGGCTCCTTCCACCGCAGCCCCGACGGCCTGGGGGTGGCGAACCTGCTGGGGGCGGTCGCGCCGGGCGGCACCCTGCTCGTCGTCGCCCACGACCTGACTCCGCTCACCGAGCCGCTCGACGTCGCCGAGCAGACGCGCATGTGGGACCCCGCCGCCTACGTCGGGGTCGAGGAGCTGGCCGCGGCGCTCGACCGCGACGAGTGGGACGTCGACGGCCCCGCCACCCGGCCGCGCCCGCCGGGGGCGGTCAGCGGGCACCACGTCCACGACGTCGTGCTGCGGGCGACCCGCCGCCGCTGACGCCCGCGCCGCCCTACCCCGCGCGGTCGTGCGGGATCATGACGCGGCAGCGAGGTGGTGGGGCGGCGGAGAGGTGGCGGCGTGGCGGGACGACCGAGCGGGCGCCGGCCCGGCGACAGCGGCACGCGCGAGGCGATCCTCGCCGCGGCGCGGCGGCTGTTCGCCGAGCAGGGCTTCGACCGGACGACCATCCGGCAGGTCGCGGGCGCCGCCGACGTCGACCCCACGCTCGTCCACCACTACTACGGCTCGAAGCAGCGGCTGTTCGTCGCCGTCGTGGAGCTGCCGTTCGAGCCGGATCACGTCGTCGCCCACGTGCTGACCGGCGACCCCGCCGGGGTGGGGGAGCGGCTCGCCCGCTTCGTCGTCGGCGCGCTGGAGGCCGAGGAGTCCCGCCGCCGGCTCCTCGGGCTCATCCGCGCCGCCGCGTCGGAGCCGGAGGCCGCGGCCATGCTGCGGACCCGGCTCACCGACGACCTGCTGTCGCGGGTCGCGACGGGGATCGGCGCCGACCGGCCCGAGTACCGGGCCACGCTGTGCGCGTCGCAGATGATCGGCATCGCGATGGCGCGCTACGTCGTCGCGGTGGAGCCGCTCGCGTCCGCGTCCGCCGCCCGGCTGGTCGCCGACGTCGCGCCGACGCTGCAGCGCTACCTCACGGGCTCGCTCTCCCCGTCCGGCTGAGCCGGCGCTGCCCCGGAGCGCGTCCGTCGGGGACGGGCGGGAGGATCGGCCCATGATTGCCATCACCGCCAAGTTCCCGGTGAAGCCCGAGCACGCCGACGACTGGCCGGAGCTGTCCCGCGCCTTCACCGAGGCGACCCGCGCCGAGGACGGCTGCCTGTGGTTCGAGTGGTCGCGCTCCCTCGACGACCCGACCGTGTACGTGCTCGTCGAGGCGTTCCGCGACGGCGACGCCGGCGGCGCGCACGTCGGCTCCGCGCACTTCCGGCAGGCGCAGGCCGACCTGCCGCAGTACCTCGTGCGGACCCCCGACATCGTGAGCACCGAGGTCGACGCCGACGGCTGGTCCGAGCTCGGCGAGATGCGCGTGGGGTGAGCGCCCACCCGCTGCTCGCAGAGCTCCGGACGGCGCTGCCCGAGGACGGTGCCGTCCTCGACGCGCCCGCCTCCACCGACCGCTACCGCCGCGACCAGGCGGCGTGGGCCGAGGCCGGTGTGCCGCTCGCCGTCGTGCGGCCCTCGACCGCCGAGCAGGTGCGCGACGTCGTGCGCGCGTGCCGGCGGCACGGGGTGCCGGTCGTGCCGCGCGGGGCCGGGTCCGGTCTCGCGGGCGCGGCGAACGCCGTCGACGGCGGGGTCGTCGTCAGCACCGAGCGCCTGCTCGGGGTGACGGTCGACCCGGTCGAGCGGCTCGCCGTCGTCGGCCCCGGCGTCGTGAACGCCGACCTGCGGGCGGCCGTGGCGGAGCACGGCCTCTGGTACGCGCCCGACCCGGCGAGCGCCGGGTTCTCCAGCATCGGCGGCAACGTCGCGACGAACGCGGGCGGGCTGTGCTGCGTGAAGTACGGCGTCACCCGCGACCACGTGCTCGGCGTGCAGCTCGTCACCGGCGCCGGGGACCTCGTGCGCCTGGGCCGGCGCACCGCCAAGGGCGTCGCCGGGCTCGACCTGCTCGGCGCGGTCGTCGGCTCCGAGGGCACCCTCGGCGTCGTCACCGAGGTGACGGTCCGGCTGCGCCCGGCCCGCCCGCCGGAGCGGACGGTCGCCGGGTTCTTCGACTCCCTCGTCGACGCCGGGGAGGCGGTCGCCGCCGTCGCGCGCGCCGGCGTCGTGCCGTCGGCGCTGGAGCTCGTGGACTCCCACAGCCTTCGCGCGGTCGACGCGTGGAAGGCGACCGGGCTCGCCGACGAGGCCGACACCGTCCTGCTCGCCCGGCTCGACGCGCCCGGCGAGGTCGGCGACGCCGACGCCGCGACCGTCGAGGCGTGCTTCACCGCCGCGGGCGCGACCTGGGCGGGCGCCTCGAGCGACGAGGCGGAGGCCGAGGCGCTGTTCGACGCCCGCCGTCTCGTGTGGCCCGCGGTGGAGCGGCTCGGGCCGCTGCTCACCGAGGACGTGTGCGTCCCGCTCGGCGCCCTGCCCGCGATGCTCGCCCGCGTGCAGGCCGCGGCGGCGCAGCACGACCTCGTGATCGCGACCGTCGCCCACGCCGGTGACGGCAACCTCCACCCCCTCGTCGTGGTGCCTGCGGGGGCCGACGGCGAGGCCCGGGCGGCGGCCGCCTTCGAGCAGCTGATGGACGACGCCCTCGCCCTCGGCGGCACCATCACCGGCGAGCACGGCGTCGGCCGGCTCAAGCGCGAGGGCCTCACCCGCGAGCTCGACCCGCTCGTGCTCGACCTGCAGCGGCGGGTCAAGGCCGCCTTCGACCCCGACGGGATCATGAACCCGGGCGCCGTCTGGGCCTGACGGCCGTGCCACGGTCCGCGGCGGCCCCGCGGGAGAAGACCCTCCTCCGGCGGCGTGGGGGCACAGTGGGGGCATACGCCGGACACCGAGGGGGTCTCGCTCGGGGCCACCTCGACGCGCCGCGCGACGGCGGGCGGACTCGGCTGCGTCCACAGGGGCGACGCGCCGTCCACACCCGCTCGTCGCGGGGTGCCACCGACCACGACGCCAGGACACTGGCGGAGTGCCGAAGGTCAGCGTCTACCTCCCCGACGACCTCGCGGCCGAGGTGCGGGCACGGGAGCTGTCGCTCTCGGCCCTGGTCCAGCGGGCGGTCGAGGCCGAGATCCGGACGGTGGACCGCGAGCGCTGGCTCGCCCGGATGCGACGGCTGCCGTTCGCGGACCACGACGTCGACGTCGTGGACCTCGTGCGCGAGGTGCGCGGTGAGGGCCGCACGTGATCGTGCTGGACGCGTCCGCGCTCGTGGAGGTGGTCGTCGCGCGGCCCGATCGTCACTGGGTGGTCGACCTGCTCGCCGTGCACGAGCCGGCGGCTCCGGCGCACCAGCTCGTGGAGGTGACGACGGCGCTCGCCGTCCTGGGGCGACGCGGGGTGCTGTCACCGGACGAGGTGGACGCGGCGGCTGTCGCGGCGGCCGAGCTGCCGCAGCGCGTCGAGCCGGTCGACGCGGACCTCGTGCAGCGCGCCCTCGCCCTCCGCCGCGGCGGGACCGTCGCCGCCGCGCTGTACGTCGCGCTCGCCGAGCGCCTCGACGTGCCGCTGCTGACGACGGACCCTCGGCTGGCGTGGGCCGTGCCGACGGGTCGGGTCCTCGCTCCCGAGCCGTGGCCCGGCCGCACCCGCCCCAGGCCGCCGCGCGGATCCGCCTGCAAGGTTGGTTAGGCTAACCTCATCGACATGCGCCACGGCTGGGAGGGCGTCGTCCTCAGGGCGATGCGGGGGCGGGACTTCGTCCTCACGGTCGGCGAGTCCGAGGACGTCACCGACCGCTACCGGCGGGTCCGCGTCACCGACGACGGCGGCCTTCTCGCCGCGTGCGGCACGCACCCGACGATGTGGGTGCGGCTGTGGTTCGACGACGGCGGCTCACCGCACCAGCGCGCGTACACGCTCGTCGACCCCGACCCGGCCGCGGGCACCTTCGACCTGGAGTTCGCCCTCCACGACGGCGTCGCCGCGCGCTGGGCGCAGAGCGTCCGGCCCGGCGCGACGATCGACGCGACGGTCCAGGGGACGGGCTTCGACCCGGTCCGGCCCGCCCCGCGGCGCATGCACGTGGTCGGCGACCCCGCGTCGCTGCCGGCGGTCAACAGCCTGCTCGACGCCTCGCCCGGCACTCCGGCGCGGCTGTGGCTGGAGCACGGCGCGGACTCCGACCGGACCCTGCCGCTGCGCCTGCGCGCGGGCGACGAGGTGACGTGGGTCGCGCGGCACGGGGCGGCGGTCCCGGGCGGGGCCCTCGTCGCCGCCGTCACCCAGGCGTGGACGTGCCCGGCCGCCGACGTCGACGTCGCCGCCGACTGGTTCTGGCTCGCCGCGGAGGCCGCGAGCACCCGCGCCCTCGCCCGCACGCTGCGCAAGGAGCTCGGCGTGGCCAAGGACCGCTGCTCCGCGCTCGGCTACTGGCGGGCCGGGTGAGCGCGGGTGCCGCCGCGTACGCCGCGCGGGGCGGTCCGCCGCTACACCGTCGTCATGGACCTGTCCCGGCCCGCGACGGCCGGCAGCGACTTCACGACCCTCACGACGGTCCCGCTGCTCGCCTCGTTCGTCGCGGGCTCGCTCGCGCTCGCCGTCGCCGGCCCGCTGAGGGAGGCCTCCTGATGGTGGGCCCGCGTGGGCCGATTCCGCGCGGACGGGCTGCCACGGACCGTCCGTCGCCGCACGGTGGTGTGCGACGAGGCGGTGTACCCCCATTGGGGGCACACCGCCTCGCGCGGGTACCTGCCCACCGGCTCGGCGTCACCCGGCGGGCGGGTGGAGGCGGACGGCCACCGCTCTTGATATGACGTCATACCTATGCTTCGCTTTCGTCGGGCACCTGCCCTAATCACGAGGGAGTGAGCAGATGACGACGACGTCACCACCGACCCCGACCCCCCTGCGCCGCGTGGGACGCGCTGCGCTCGGGGTCTCAGTCGCCGCGGCCTCCGTGCTCGGTACGACGGCGACGGCCCCGTTGGCGGCCGCGGCCCCGCCGGGCACAGCGCGGACCGTCCATGTGGTCCCGGACGACCAGGCCCGTGGCGCCGCCTGCGTCGCACAACGGCCCTGCTCGATCGACCGCGCGCGAGCCGTCGTGCAGCGTCTGGCGGCCACCGGCCGGCACGACGTCACCGTCGAGCTGGCCGACGGCACCTACCGCCTGGAGGAGCCCCTGGAGCTCGGCCCGGAGGACGGCGGCCGCGACGGTCGCACCGTCACGTGGGCCGCCGCGCCCGGAGCCACGCCCGTGCTGAGCGGGGCGACGGACGTGTCCGGCTGGTCCGTGCACGACGCCGACGCCAACGTCTGGGTCGCCGACGTCCCCGCCGGCACCGACTCGCGCCAGCTGTACGTCGAGGGCGTCGTCGCCCCCCGGGCCACGCTCGAGCTCGCGGTCTCCGACGTGTCCGTGTCGCCCGACGGCCTCACGATCGAGAACCCGGACCTGCAGTGGCTCACGGAGCTGCCGGACCTCGACCGGGTCGAGTTCGAGTCGCTCGGCGACTTCACCGACCGCTACTCCCCGGTCGCGGGGGCCGAGGGCGACCTGCTCGTCATGGAGCAGCCGGCGTGGGACAACAACACGTGGGGCTGGGACACGTTCCAGAACTCGTTCCTCGCCGCGCCCACCTACCTCATGCAGAACTCGCTGGCGTTCCTCGACGAGGTGGGCGAGTGGTACCTCGACCCCGAGGCCGGGCAGCTGTTCTACAAGCCGGGCGACGGCGTCGACCCGGCCGACCTCGACGTCGAGCTGCCCCGCCTGGAGGCGCTCGTCAGCATCGGCGGCACCTACGACGAGCCCGTCACCGGCATCGGGATGCGGGGCCTCACCTTCACGGGCACCTCGTGGCTCGACCCGTCCGACGTCGGGTACGCCAACCAGCAGAACGGCTTCTTCATCGCCGAGGAGGTCGACTACCGGCCCGCCGACGCGTTCACCAGCTGCTCGCGCGGCTGCGAGGCGTTCGAGCGCGCGCGCTTCGTCACGTGGTCGCAGCAGCCGGCCGCCGTGCAGGTGTCGGCCGCGTCCGGCATCACGTTCACCGAGAACCGCTTCGTCGCCCTCGGCTCGACCGCGCTGGGGATCGGCCAGGACGACAACGCCGTCCTCACCGGCGTCGGGCTCGGCGCGAGCGACGTGCGCGTCACGGGCAACGTCTTCAACGAGGTCGCCGGCCACGGCATCGCCGTCGGCGGGGTCGAGGTCGACGCCCACCACCCGAGCGACGAGCGGATGACGAACCGTGACATCACGCTCGAGCACAACACCGTCAACCGCGTGGCCGTCGACTACAAGGACAACTCGGGGATCCTCACGACGTACGTCACCCGGATGGACATCGTCCACAACGAGGTCGCGAACGTCGCCTACAACGGCATCGACACCGGCTACGGCTGGGGCATCCACGACCCGGGCGGCTCCGGCGACTACGTCCGCCGCGGCTACTACAACTGGCACCCGCTCTACGACACGCCCACGACGCTGCGCGAGAACTTCGTCCACGGGAACCTCGTCCGCAACACGAAGGCGCGCTTCGCCGACGGCGGCAACCTCTACAACCTGTCGGCGAGCCCGGGCACCGTGGTGTCGGAGAACTACCTCACCCGCGTCTCCGGGGTCGGGCTCTACCTCGACGAGGGCACCCGGTACACCGTGTACGAGCGCAACGTGCTCGACGGCACGAACCCGTGGGTGTTCACCAACGCCTACAACGCGGGCAACGGCACGAACGACAACCTGCTGCGCAACAACTGGCTGAACTCCGGTGGCGAGCAGATCCCGAACGCCGAGGAGCGCAACAACCGGCTCGTCGACAACGTCCGCGTGCAGGGCACGAACTGGCCGGCCGAGGCACGCGAGGTCATCTGCGCCTCCGGCGTCGCGCCGCGGTACCGCACGGTGCTCAACGCCAACCTCTTCGGGCTCGACGGGTGCACCGTCGAGGCCCCCGTGACCGGCTTCGAGACGACGACGGAGGCGGCGGCGCGCTCCTACACCGGCCAGCAGGGCGACGCGCTCGGCATCGGGGCCGCGGGCTCCGACATCTGGGGCGGCGGCGGCCAGCGCGACGACCAGTACGCCGCGGTGTACGCCGACGACGCCTTCACCGACGGCTCAACCGTGACCGTGCGCGTCGACGCGCTCGTCGACACGGACGTGTGGGCCAAGAGCGGCGTGATGGTCCGCAACGACGTGGCCGCGGGCGGGGAGTCTGCCGGGTACGCGATCGTCGCGGTCACCGGCCGCAACGGCGTCGCGTTCCAGTGGGACGCCGACGGCGACGGGTACGTCGAGCAGGCGGCCACGGCAGCGGTCGACGTCTTCCGGCCCGTGTGGGTGCGGGCGACGCGCACCGGCACGCAGCTGACCGCCTCGTACTCCTACGACGGGGTCAACTTCGTCCCCGTCGGCGGACCGGTCACCCTCACCGGGGCGACGGACGTCCAGGACGCCGGGGCCTTCGCCACCTCGCACGACCGCAACCGCATGGCGGTGAACGTCTTCAGCGACCTCACGGTCGACTGAGCCGGCGTACCACGCAGCAGGGCCCCCGGACTGTGACGGTCCGGGGGCCCTCGCCGCGAGCGTCGACCGGTTGAGGTCCGGGTTCAGCGCTGGACGCGCGCACCCGCCCCGGCCACGAGTGCCTCGACCTCCCGCAGGCTCGCCATCGACGTGTCGCCGGGCGTCGTCATCGCGAGCGCGCCGTGGGCCGCCCCGTACTCGACGGCAACGGCGAGACCCTTGCCGCTCAGCAGCCCGTAGGCCAGGCCGGAGGCGAAGGAGTCCCCACCACCGACCCGGTCGAGGATGTCGAGCCCCGGTCGCGGCGTCGACGTCACGACGCCGCCGTCGCGCGACCACGCGAGCGCGGACCAGTCGTTTGAGCTCGCCGTGTGCGCCTCGCGCACCGTGACGGCGAGGACCTGCAGCGTCGTGAAGCGCTCGCCGACGGCGAGCACGGTCCGCCGCAGCGCGTCGACGTCGATGTCGGTGAAGTCCTCGCGCGCCCCCTCGGTGACGAACCCGAGGGCGGCGCCGAGGTCCTCCTCGTTGCCGAGGAGCACGTCGACGAGGCCGACGAGGCGCGTGTTGACCTCGCGCGCGGCATCGGGTCCGCCGAGGGACCGCCACAGGCTCGGGCGGTAGTTGAGGTCGTACGACACGACGGTGCCGTGCCGGCGGGCGGCCGCCATGGCCTCCTCGGCGACCTCGGCGGTGCTCGCCGACAGAGCGGCGAAGATGCCGCCGGTGTGCAGCCAGCGCACGCCCTGCCGACCGAACAGGTCGTCCCAGTCGACGTCGCCCGGGCGCAGCCGGGACACGGCCGTGTGGCCGCGGTCGGACACCCCGACGGCGCCCCGTACGCCGAAGCCGCGCTCGGTGAAGTTGAGGCCGTTGCGGGCCTCGCGCCCTAGCCCGTCGAAGGGCACCCACCGCAGCAGGGCGGTGTCGACGCCACCGGCGAGGACGAGCTCCTCGACGAGCCGTCCGACCTCGTTGTCGACGAGCGCGGTGACGACCGCGGTGCGCAGGCCGAAGCAGCGGCGCAGCCCGCGGGCGACGTTGTACTCCCCGCCGCCCTCCCACACCCGGAAGGACCGCGCGGTGCGGATGCGCCCCTCGCCGGGGTCCAGGCGCAGCATGACCTCGCCGAGCGCGACGAGGTCGTAGCGGCAGTCCTCGGCGGGGCGCAGGTCGAGGCTCACGCGCCGGCCTCCTGCTGCGCGGCGAGCGTCCACACCGGCTGCGCGACGAGCGGGGCCACGCTGCCGTCGTCGCGGGTCACGGGCACGACGTGCGGGCCGATGTGGCGCTGCCACGCGTGCTCCGCGGGCTCCTCGGCGAGGGCGAGGCGCGCGGCCTCCCAGTCCTCGCAGTCGACGACGTGGAAGACGTCGCGCCCGCTGCGCCAGATCTGCCAGTCGGTGATGCCGGCGCGCGCCATGGCGGTGGCCAGGTCGTCGGGGACGCGCGCGTGGTCGACGTCGTAGCGGTCCTCGTGCCCCGGTGCGAGGCGGGTGTGCAGCGCGACCCTCATGGCCGCTCCTCTCCGTCGGTCGGGGCGAGCAGCCCCTGCTCGGTCAGGTCGTCCCACAGCGCGTCCGGGACGCGCTCGGCGTGCAGTGCGACGTTGCGGCGCACCTGGTGCGCGTCGCGCATCCCGAGGGTCACGTCCACCACCGCCGGGTGGCGCAGCGGGAAGGCGACCGCGGCCGCAGGCAGCGTCGTGCCGTGCGCGCGGCACACCGCCGCGAGCCGCCGCGCCCGGGCGAGAACGGCCGGGGGTGCGGCGGCGTACTCGTAGCGGGCGTCGTCGGGCACGTCGTCCCGCGCGAGCAGCCCCGAGTTGAAGACGCCCGCGGAGACGACGGACCGGCCGGTCGCCAGCGCCGCCGGGAGCGCGTCACGCAGCGCGCCCTGCTCGAGCAGCGTGAACCGGCCCGCGAGCATGACGACGTCGACGTCGGTCTCCCGCAGGAACCTCGCCGCGAGCGGGGCGGAGTTGAGGCCGACCCCGACGGCTCCGACGACACCCTCGTCGCGCAGCCGCGCGAGCGCCGGCACGGCCTCCCTCGAGGCCTGCTCCCAGTGCTCGTCGGGGTCGTGGACGTAGACGACGTCGAGGCGGTCGAGCCCGAGGCGCTCCAGGCTCGAGGAGATCGAGCGGAGCACGCCGTCGCGGCTGTAGTCCAGGCGCCTGGCGAGCGTGCCCGGCACGTCGAAGCCGTCGTCGTCGCGGGGCAGCGGCGGCACCCGCGGCTCCAGCAGCCGCCCGACCTTGGAGCTGACGACGACGGAGTCCCGGTCGGCCCCGCGGAGCAGCTCGCGCAGCGCGGTGCCCAGCCGGCGCTCGGACAGGCCGAGGCCGTAGTGCGGGGCGGTGTCGAAGTAGCGCACGCCGAGGCGCCACGCCTCGTGCACCGCGGCGACGGCGGTGGCGTCGTCGACGGCGCGGCCGAGGTTGCCGATGACGGACCCGCCGAAGCCGAGCTCGGTGACGTGGACACCGCTCGTGCCGAGACGGCGGCGCGGCAGGACGGCGCTCACGCGAGTCCCGCCAGCGCCTCGCCCACGAGCCGGTGCACGTCGGCCCTCGCGGCGGCCTCCGCGGCGGAGCCGCTGCCGTCGAGGGCGCCCAGCCGCGCGGCGGGCACGAACCACGACCCGCCCACGGCCACGACGTTCGACCTGGCGAGGTAGTCCCTCGCCGTGCTCGCGTCGACGCCGCCGGTGGGCACGAGCCGCACGCCCGGGTAGGGCCCGGCGAGCGCCGCGGCCATGCCGGGCCCGCCGACCACGGCGGCGGGGAAGAGCTTGAGCACGTCGAGCCCCGCGCGGCGGGCCCGCTGCACGTCGCCCGGTGTCGCGACGCCCGGGAGGACCGCGAGGCCCAGCTCGCGCGCCCGCGCGACCACGTCGAGGTCGAGGGCGGGGCTCACGACGAAGCGACCGCCGGCCTCGGCGACCCGGTCGACCTGCTCGACGTCGACGACGGTCCCCGCCCCGACGACGAGCCGCTCGCCCGCGGCCTGGACGCAGGCGGCGAGCACGTCGAGGGCGGCCGGGGAGCGCAGTGTCACCTCCGCGGTCGTGAGGCCCGCACCGGCGAGCGCGCGGCCGAGCGAGGCGCCGTCGGTCGTGTCGGGCACGACGAGCACCGGCACGAGCGGGCACCGGGCGAACGCGTCCTCCAGCAGCGCGCTCATCGCCCGAGCCACCCGCCGTCGACGGCGAGCACGGTGCCGTGGACGTAGTCGGAGGCGGGGGCGGCGAGGAACACGACCGCCTGGGCGATGTCGTCGGCGCGGGCCCAGCGACCGGCGGGGATGCGGGCGAGGATGGCGGCCGCGCGCTCGGGGTCCTCCCGCAGCGACGCGGTGTTGTCGGTCTCGACGTAGCCGGGCGCGACGGCGTTGACGTTGACCCCCTGCGCGGCCCACTCGTTGGCGAGCGCCTTCGTGAGCCCGACGACGCCGTGCTTGGCCGCCGCGTAGCCCGGCACCGTGATGCCTCCCTGGAAGCTGAGCAGCGAGGCGGTGAACACGATCTTGCCCCGGCCGCGGGCGAGCATGGCGCGGCCGACGGCCTGCGTGAGCACGAACTGGCTCGTCAGGTCGACCGCCACGACGTGGTCCCAGTCGACGAGGTCGTGCTCCGCGGCCGGGGCGCGCCGGATCGTGCCCGCGTTGTTCACGAGGACGTCGACGGGCCGCTCTCGGGCGGCGAGGTCGGCCCCGAGGGCCTCGACGGCGCCCCGGTCGGCGAGGTCGCAGACGAGACCCTCGAAGGAGCGGCCGTGGGAGCGGACCGCGTCGGCGACGTCCGCCCCCGGGGGCCGGGTGGAGCCGACCCCGACGACGTCGGCGCCGGCCTGCGCGAGCGCGACGGCGGTGGCGGCACCGATCCCGCGCGTGGCGCCGGTGACGACCGCGAACCGGCCGGTGAGGTCGAACGGGCCGCTCACCGCTGGTCCCGCTCGTCGACGGAGGAGCCTGGCCGGCAGTCGACGAGGACCTTGACCGCCCCGCCCGCGGCGAGGCGCTCGAAGGCGGTGGCGACCTCTGCGAGCGGGACCACGTCGCTCACGAGGTCGGCGACCGGCAGCCGGCCGTCGTGGACGAGGGCGACGGCCTCGGCCCAGTCCTCGCGGGTGTACAGCCGCGCCCCCAGCAGCTCCAGCTCGCGCCAGAAGACCCGGTGCAGGTCGAGCGTGCGCGGCCGGGGGTGGATACCGACCTGGCAGAGCCGGCCGCGCACGGCGAGCACGGCGACTGCGGTGTCGAGGCCCGGCTGGGTGCCGGAGACCTCGAAGGCGACGGCCGCGCCGGCCTCCCCGGTCCGCCGGCGCACCTCCTCGGCCACGGCGTCGTCGTCGGCGGGCACCGCGTCGAGGCCGAGCCCTGCCGCGGTGCGGCGGCGCGCCTCGTCCGGCTCGACGACGAGCACGTGCGCGCCCCGCTCGCGGGCGACGAGCGCGACGAGGAGCCCCACCGGTCCGCCGCCGACCACGACGACGGCCTCGCCGGCCACGACCCTGGCCCGGTGCACGTCGTGGACGGCGACCGCGGTGGGCTCCAGCAGGGCGGCGGTGCGCATCGGGAGGTCCGCCGGCAGCCGCAGGAGGGTGTCGGCGGGGACCTCCCAGCGCTCGGCGAGCGCGCCGGGGGAGTCGACGCCGAGGAACGTGAGGTGCTGGCACACGTGGCCGTGTCCCGCGAGGCAGGCCGGGCACGTGCCGTCGGCGTGCAGCGGCACCACCGTGACCGCGTCGCCCGGCTGCCAGCCCTCGACGCCCTCGCCCACCGCGACGACGTGCCCGGCCGTCTCGTGGCCGATGACGGCGGGCGGGTGCACGCGCGCGTCCATGTCGCCGTGTACGACGTGCAGGTCGGTGCCGCAGATGCCGGTGTAGGCGGGAGCGACGTGCACGTGCCCGGGCGGGGGTGCCCCGCCCTCGAGAGGGGTCGCGGCGATGACGCCGCCGCCCTCGTAGCGGGCGGCGAGGTAGGTGGGGCTCACGGGTCCTCCGGGTCGTCGGTGGCGGGGCTGGGGTCGGGCAGGTCGTACGTGCGCACCGCGGTGCCGGCCAGCACGGCGTGCCGCCCGGCGGCGGGCAGCGGCTCGACCAGCCCGGCGGCGAGCGCGGCCCACTCCGCGTAGGGCCGGGCGAGCAGGCAGACGGGCCAGTCGGAGCCCCACGCGAGCCGGTCCGGGCCGAAGGCGTCGAGCAGGACCGTCCACACCGCCTCGAGCGGCTCGGGGGAGCGGTGGGTGTCGATCTTGGTGACGAGGCCGGAGACCTTGCACACCGTCCCGGGCCGCGCCGCGACCGCGCGCACGTCCCGCTCCCAGGCGGTGAGGTGGTCGCGCGCGGGGGCGTCGACGGGGACCTCGGGGTTGCCCGCGTGGTCGAGCACGAGCCGCAGCCCGGGCACGGCCCCCGCGACCTCCGCGACGGCGGGCAGCTGGTGGCTGCGGACGACGACGTCGAAGGCGAGCCCCTCGGCCACGAGCACGCCCAGGCCGGCGAGCACGTCGTCGCGCAGCAGCCAGCGCGGGTCGGGCTCGTCCTGCACGAGGTGCCGCACGCCGCGCAGGAGCCCCCCGCCGGCACCGCCGCGCAGGCGCTCGAGCTGGCCAGGGACGTCGCCGGTGAGGTCGACCCAACCGACCACGGCGGCCACCGTCGGGTCGCCCGCGGCGGTCGTGAGCAGCGCGACGGTCTCCGCGAGCGTCGGGACGCTCTGCACGACGACACCCGCCGCGAGCGGGCGGCCCGCGACCCCCGTGCGGGCGGCCTCCCGCAGGTCGTCGGGGGTGTAGGGCCGTCGCAGGACCTCCAGGCCCGGCTCGCGCAGCCAGTCCTGGCCGGGGTCCGCGGGGTCCCACAGGTGGTGGTGGGCGTCCACGGCCAGGCCGCGCCAGGTGTCCGCGGCGTCCCGTGCGGCCGGGCCGACGTCGTCGTCGGGGAGTCGCTCTCGCATCGCCGTTGACGCTATTGGTCAGTCGTCATATGTTCAAGCCTGCGGAGGTGGTCATACCTTCGCCGACCCGCGTCGAGGACGACCAGGGAAGGAACCCCGTCCATGTTCATCTCCCCCCACCCCGCACGCCGCCGTCGCGTGCTCGTGCTCGCCACGGCCGCCGTCGTCGGCGCCACCGCGCTCGCCGCCTGCGGCTCCGGCGAGGACGTCGCGGCCCCCGGGGCCGGCGCGTCCGGTGCCGCCGGCTCGGCCGGCTCCGGCGGCATCACCGTCTGGGTCGACGCGTCCCGCGCGCCCGCCGCCGAGGCCTTCCTCGCGGCCAACCCCGACGCCGACGTCGAGGTCGTGAGCTACGACGGGTCCGCCAACGGCTCCGACACCTTCAAGACGCGCATGAACCTGTACGACCAGGCCGGCGAGGGCTGGCCGGACGTCGTCTTCTCCACGCAGAACAACGACGCGTCGTGGGCCAGCCAGGCCACCCCCGGCAACGAGCCGTTCGCCGCCGTCCTCGACGACGGCCTCGTCGACCCCGAGGTGCTAGAGGGCTTCACCGAGGGCTCGCTCGACCCGTGCACGGTCGAGGGCCAGGTGTACTGCCTGCGCAACGACCTCGCGCAGGTCGTCCTCTGGTACGACCAGCAGCTCATGGACGACCTCGGCTACGAGGTGCCGACGACGTGGGAGGAGTACGTCGAGCTGAGCGGGCGCGTCGCGGCGGAGAACCCGGGCGTCATCACCGGCTCGGTGGGCGACGCGTGGACGCCGGAGGTCTTCATGTGGGGCAGCCGCTGCCCCGCCAACCAGGTGACCGGACCGCGCAGCATCAGCGTCGACGCCACCGCCGCGGAGTGCGTGCGCGCCGCCGAGGTCATCGACGCGGGCGTCGCCGACGGCTCGCTCACGACGCTCAGCGTCTTCGCGCCGGAGTTCGTGCAGGAGTACAGCGAGAAGGTCCTCATGATGCCGGGCCCGGCGTGGTTCGCCGGCGCGATCTTCAACAACCCCGACTCGCTAGCGCTGCCCGAGGGCCGACTCGGCGTGGCCGCCCCGCTGCCGTGGGAGGGCGAGGAGGCCGTGACCGGCAACGTCGGCGGCGGCACGTGGTTCGTCTCCAGCCACTCCGAGAACCCGGAGCTCGCGGCCGACTTCGTCGAGTTCGTCACCACCGACGACGCGTACCAGGTCGAGCAGGCGCCGGGCTACCCCGCCTACGCCCCGGCGGCCGAGAAGTGGCTCGCGCAGCAGGAGGAGAGCGGCTACTACGCCACCGACCTCTCGGCCCTCACCGAGGCCGGCTCCGTCATCTGGGACGGCTGGGGCGCGCCGGCCTTCAGCCAGGAGGCCGTGTGGGCGGACACCATGACGCCGCTCGTGACCGCGGGCGGGTCGGTGGTCGACAACCTCGACACCTGGGGCGAGGCGATCCGCAACGAGGCCCAGGTCAACGGCTACACCGTCGAGTGACGGGCGGTTGAGCTCCGTGGCCACCGCCCAGAAGGCCGCCGCCCCGCTGCGTCGTGCAGCGGGGCCGGCGACCGGCCCGCGCCCCGGACGGCGCCGCGCGAGCCTGGTCCCCGTCCTCCTCGTCCTGCCGTACACCGTGCTGCTGCTCGCGTTCGGCCTCGGCCCCGCCGTGTACGCGCTGTGGCTCTCGTTCACCGACGCGACGGGCGGCTTCGCCGGCGTCGACAACTACGCCCGGGTCGTGCAGGACTTCCGCTTCCCCGGCGCAGCGCGGCACGTCGCGCTCTTCGTCGGGCTGTGGCTCGTGCTGCTCGTCGTGCTCGTCGTCGTGCTCGCGCTGCTCGTCCACGCCGTCAGCCGCCGGTGGGTGGGCACGGCGCTGCGCTTCGCGTACTACGTGCCGGGCGCGCTCGCGGGCGCCTCGAGCGTGCTGCTGTGGCTGTTCCTGCTCAACCCGGTCGCGAGTCCGGCGGCGCCGCTGCTGCGCCTGCTCGGGTACGAGAGCTTCAACGACACCATCCAGCCGACGAACCTGCCCGTGGTCTTCGCGCTCATCGCGTTCTGGACCGGCGCCGGCGGCTGGATCCTCGTCATGTTCGGTGCCCTCAACAACATCCCCGACGACGTCATGGAGGCCGCCCGCATCGACGGCGCCGGCCCGGTGCGCATCGCGTGGTCCATCCAGCTGCCGCTCATCCGGAAGTGGGTGACGTACATGGTGATCCTGTCCCTGGCCGCGGGAACGCAGCTGTTCGTGGAGCCGACGCTGCTGTCGCAGGCGAGCAACGCCGTCGTGCCGAACGACTACTCGCTCAACCAGCTCGCGTACCAGTACGCGTTCAGCCTCGCCGACTTCAACGGCAGCGCGGCCATCTCGGTGCTGCTGCTCGTGGTGTCGCTCGGGCTGTCGTCGGTCTTCGTCGCGCGCGGCGGCCTCTTCGACACGGACGCCTCGTGAGCACGCTCACGCGCACCGGCACGCGTCCCGCACGCCGACCCACCGCCGGTGGTGCGGTGGCGGCGCTCGTGCACGCAGTGTTCGTCGTGTTCTTCGCGCTGCCGCTGCTGTGGCTGCTGCTCGCCGCGACGCGGTCGGGCGCGTCGCTCGTCCGCGACGCGCCGCTCTCGCCGGGAAGCCTCGGCCAGCTCGCGGAGAACTGGCGATCGCTCGTCGGCTTCCAGGACGCCGCGATCCTCACCTGGGTGGGCAACTCGGCGTACTACTCCCTCGCCGCCCTCGCGCTCACGCTGCTCGTGTCCATACCGGCGGGGTACGCCCTCGCCCTCACGCGCTTCCGGGCGCGGCGGACGCTGCTGCTGACGACGCTCGTCGTCATGCTCATGCCGAACACGGCCCTCGTGCTGCCGGTGTTCCTCGAGATGAATGCCGTCGGCCTCATCGGCACGGCAGCGGCGGTCGTGCTGCCGTTCTCGTTCTTCCCGTTCGGGGTGTACCTCGCCTACATCTACTTCTCCTCGAGCATCTCGCGCTCGCTGCTGGAGGCGGCGCGGATCGACGGGTGCGGGGAGCTGCGGCTGTTCCTCCACATCGCGCTGCCGCTGTCGGCGCCCGTCGTGGCGCTGGTCGGGTTCTTCAGCTTCGTGCAGAACTGGAACAACTACTTCCTGCCGTTCGTCATGCTGCCGAGCAGCGACGACTACCCGGTCCAGATCGGGCTGTCGGCCCTGCTGTCGTCCACGCCGGCCTTCAACCCGAGCGCGGCGGGCGCGGCCGTCATCGACCTGCCGACGCTCGCGCTCGCCACGATCGTCTCGGTGCTGCCGGTGCTGCTCGTGTTCGCCTTCGCGCAGCGCTTCCTCGTGACCGGCCTGACGGCCGGCGGGGTGAAGGGGTGAGGGGCTCAGCCGTTGCGGGGCCGGCGCCGCTCCCAGCTGCTCTCGATGTGCGCGGCCATCGCCCGCTCCGCCGCGGCGGCGTCGCCGGACCCGATGGCCTTCAGGACCTCCCGGTGCTGCCGGTTGGTCTCGCGGCGGTCGACCGGGCCGACCACGCCGCTGTAGCGGCGGCTGCGTCGGGCCTCGGCGTGCACGGTCCGGACGATGGCGCGGCCGAGCTGGTTGCCGGAGGCGAGCATGATCCGCTCGTGGAAGGCGACGTCGGCGTCGTCCATCCGCTCGGGGTCGTCGACGAGGTCGTCGAGCTCGTCGAGCATGCGGCGCAGGTCCGCGAGGTCGTCGGGACCCGCCATCCGGGCCGCGTCGGCGGCCATGCCGGACTCCAGCGCCGTCCGGACGGCCACGAGCTGGTCGAGCACGTGGAACTGCTCGTCGTGCTCGACGACGGCCGCGAGCACCCGCGGCTCCAGCAGGTTCCACGCCTCCTGCGGGGTGACGGTCGTGCCGATGCCCTGCCGGACCGTCAGCAGCCCGTGCGACTCCAGCGCCTTGACGGCCTCCCGCACGACCGTGCGGCTCACGCCGTGCGCGAGGCACAGCGCCGCCTCGTTGGGGACGAGCTGCCCGGTGGCGAGCTCGCCGGAGACGATGTCCTCCAGCAGCGCGTCGACGACGGCGTCGGCCCGCCGCGCCGGCCGGCCGGTGTCCTCGCGGGGCCGCTGGGTCGTGCGGTCTGCCATCGCCTCGTCACCTCCCGCTCGCGCCGCGGCGAGCGTAGCAAGACGTCACATGTTCAACCGCCCGCCGAACACCGCCAGAACCGAGGAGCACCGTGAAGATCACCGGTTACCGCAGCCTGACCACGTACCACGAGTGGGGCCGGCCCATCGGTGACGTCAACTACGCCCACGAGGGGACCCGCACGCCCGTCTCGCTGCTCGTGGTGGAGACCGACACCGGCCTGGAGGGGGTGGGCGTCGGCCCGCACCCGGACGTCGACCGGGTGTTCCACGCGGTGGCGGGGGAGGACCCGCGCTCGGTCGTCGCGCTGTACGACCGGATGTGCGACCACGTCTTCAAGTTCGGGCACCAGGGCTTCACCGCCGGGGCGATCGGGGCCCTCGACATGGCGCTGTGGGACATCAAGGCGAAGGCGGCGGGCGAGCCGCTGTGGCGCCTGCTCGGGGGTCGCGACCGCTTCGTGCCCGGGTACGCCTCCGCGCTCGACATGCACCTGGGCGACGAGGAGCTCGCAGGCCTGCACGCCCGGTTCGTGGAGCGGGGCTTCCGCGCGGTCAAGCTCAAGGGCGGTCGGCTCGTGGCCGACGACCTGCGGCGCCTGCGGCTGCTGCGCGACGTCTACGCCGCCAACAGCGCCGACCCCGGGCTCATGCTCGACGCGAACGAGGCGTGGCACCGCTCCCAGGCCGTCCGGCACATCAGCCGCATCGAGCGCGAGCTCGACCTCACGTGGGTCGAGGAGCCCGTGCGCCGCTGGGACGCGGCCGGGCTCGCCGCGGTCAGGGGCTCGGTGACGGCCGGGGTCGCCAGCGGGGAGAACCTCACCGGCCTCGAGCAGTTCGTGCCGCTGCTGGACGCCGACGCGCTCGACGTCGTGCAGACGGGCTGGGGCTGGGGCACGACGTTCTCCCTGCGGGTGTCCCTCGCCGCTCACGCGCGCGGCCTGCCCGTCAGCCCGGTCGGCTTCACGCCGGCCGTGGCCGCCGCGGCGACCGCGATGCCGAACATGCTCACCATCGAGGTGCAGGACCTCGGGTGGCCGGTCGGCCTCGTGGCGGACATGGAGGTGGCCGACGGTGGCTACGTGCTCGGGGACGCCCCGGGCAACGGCTTCAGCCTCGACACCGCCTCGCTCGACGAGGCGGGCCGGACGCCCGTCACGCTCGTCGGCAACCACGCCCGCCCGCCGCGGGCGTCGCTGCACGTGTCCCCGGAGGACTGGCCGCGTCCCCGCGGCCACGTCGACGCCTCGGCCTGAGTCGGTCCTCGCTGCCGCACGAGGGACGGGGCATGCGACGAGGCGGTGTACCCCCAGTGGGGGCACACCGCCTCGCGCGGGTACCTGCTCGCCGGCCCGGCGTCGCCCGGCGGGCAGGCGCCACGCCGTCGGTCACCCGCGGGTGCGCTCAGGCGAGCGCCTCCGCCGCCCGCACGTCGGCGCGGGCCCGGCGCAGGATCCGGTAGCCGGTGACGGCCGTCGGCGCCCAGCACAGCGCGGCGAGCACGAGGCCGAGCGGGCCCGGCACGACGAACGGCACGACCATGGTGCCGAGCGAGCCGGGCACGAGCCACCACGGCAGCACCCCGGCCCGGGCCAGGCCGACGAAGAGGACGGGGAAGCCGATCGTCGGCAGCAGGCGGGCGCTCATGAGCCACGTCACGCCCCACGCGTCGGACATCGCGACCTCGAACACGCGCACCGCGTCGGCCGTCGCCACCTCGTTGCCGAGGGCCGCGAGGTACCAGTCGCCGAGCAGCAGGCCGCTGATCTGCAGCGAGCCGACCGCCGCCATGAGGGCGCCGACGGTCGCGATGCCCCGCCCGCGCCGGCCGCGGACGAGGGTGAGCGCGGCGAGCGCGCCGAAGGTGAGCAGCAGCCAGCCGTAGTGGAACAGCCCCGCCGAGACCGCGCTCAGCGCGGGGTCAGCGGCGAGCGACGCGATGTAGGCGGCCGGGCTGTCGTCGGCCTGCGGCGGCGAGGTCGCCGACGCGCCGAGCATGAGCAGCGGGGCGGCCACGAGCGCGGCGCCGCCGAGCGGGGCGAGCCGGCCGAGGGCGCCGGCGGCGCGGACGGCCGGGTCCGGGGTCGTCGGTGCGGCGGAGGCCGTGGTGCGGGGGTCGAGGTGCGTGGTCATGACGTCTCCTGTGAGGGTTCCGGGGCCGCTCCGGTCGGTGCGGCGTCGAGGAGGACTCTCGTTGCGGCGGCACCCCGGGCGGATCGGCCCGGCGGCCCGACCGTCCTCACACCGCGGGACGACCTGACCGCTCCGGGGGTCCTCCCCCAGGAGGACCCCGGTCGTCCCGGTCGCGCCCTACCGTCACCCTCGTGCACCCGGTCCTCGCCCGCCGTGGCGTCCGTCGCGCCCTCGCCGTCGGCCTGCCGCTCGCCGCCGCCGGTGTCGCGCTCGTGGAGTCCGCCGCCGACCAGCGGGTCGTCGAGCTGGGCGTCGGCAGCGTCGCGGTCGCGGTGGCTCTCGGCGCCGGGGTCGCCGTCTCTGCCCGCCACCCGCTGCTCGGTGCGCTGTGGCAGGTCGCCCTCTTCCCGCTGCCCGCGCTGCTCGTGGCCTCACCCGGGCCCGGCGGGGCGCAGCTCATCGTGCTGCTCGGCTCGCTGCTGTGGGCCGGGTACCGGCTGCCTCCGCGACGCTCCGCCGCCGCCTACGCCGTCGCGGTGCTCGTGCCGGCCGTCACCCTCGTGGTGGCGGGGGAGACGGTGTGGGAGTTCCTCTTCTTCGCCGTCATCCTCGGCCTCGGCTGGGTGATGGGGCTGCTGCTGCGCCGCGAGCGCGCCCGGGCCCTCGAGCTCGCCGCGCTGTCGCAGCAGCTGCGGCGCGAGCGCGCGCTGCGGGAGCAGCAGGTGGTCGCCGAGGAGCGTGCGCGCATCTCCCGCGAGCTGCACGACGCCGTCGCCCACACGATGAGCGTGATGACGCTGCAGGTCGGCGTCGTGCGGCACCGCCTCGCCGACCGGCCGGTCGAGCGCGAGGCCCTGCAGCAGGTCGAGGCCCTCGGCCGCCGTGGCGTGGAGGAGCTGCGCCGGGTGGTCGGGCTCGTTCGCGCGGGCGACGGCGACACCCTCGCGCCCGCGCCGTCGCTCGCGCGCCTCGACGACCTCGTCGCGGACCTCGAGGCGACCGGCACGACCGTCCGCCTGCACGTCGAGGGCGAGCCGCGCCGGGCCCTGCCGGCCGCCCTCGACGCGTCGGCGTTCCGGGTGCTGCAGGAGGCGACGTCGAACGCGCTGCGCCACGCGCCGGGCTCGCCGATCGACCTCACCGTCCGCTGGGCCGGCGACACCGTGTGCCTGGAGGTGGTGGACGCCGGACCGCGGGGACCGGTGCCGGCCGCGCGTTCCGAGGACGGGGTCGGCGGGCACGGCCTCGTCGGCATGCGCGAGCGGGTGTCCCTGTTCGGCGGCTCGCTGCACGCGGGGCCGCACGGCGGTGGCTTCGCGGTCCGTGCCGAGCTGCCGGTGCCCGCGTGAGCGCGCGCGAGGGCGTGGGCCCGCCGGTGCGCGTGGTCGTGTGCGACGACGAGGCGATGGTGCGCGCCGGGCTGCGGATGCTGCTCGACGGCGAGGCGGACGTCGAGGTCGTCGGGGAGGCGGTCGACGGGGTCCAGGCCGTCGAGGTCGTGACCCGGGAGAGGCCCGACGTCGTGCTGCTCGACGTCCGCATGCCGCGCCTCGACGGGCTCGCCGCCGCCGCCCGGCTGCGGGAGGCAGGCGTCACCTCGCGCGTCGTCGTGCTCACGACCTTCGACGACGAGCCGGTCGTCGACGCGGCCCTCCGTCAGCTCGTGACCGGGTTCCTGCTCAAGTCCTCGCCGCCGGAGCGGCTGCTCGAGGCGGTCCGCGAGGCGGCCGCCGGTCGCGGGGTGCTCGACCCCGCCGTCGTGCCGCACGTCGTGGCCGGCTACGCCACCCGGCCGGCCGCGCCCGCGGCGTCGCCCGTCCTGCAGCGCCTCACGCCCCGCGAGACCGACGTGCTCCGCCTCGTGGCCCGCGGCCTGTCGAACGCCGAGGTAGCGGCGCGGCTGTACCTCGGCGAGACCACCGTGAAGACCCACCTCGGCCGGGTGCTCGACAAGCTGGGCGCCCGGGACCGCCCGCAGGCGATCGCCCTCGCCTACGAGCTGGGGCTCGTGCGACCCGGCGGGGACTGAGGGCCGCCACGGGGTGCGCCGGGTAGCCCGACCCACCGGCGCTCCCGTCCGCCGGCCCTGCGTCGGGCGGTGCCGCGAGCCGCCGGGCCGGCCGGTCGACCTCGCCACCCATGAACACAGGAAGCGCGAGCCGCTCCGCCTCGCCCGGGCGCTGAGCCGTCGTCGGCGCCGGCCGTGCCACGATCGTGGCCGTGGCGAGCGACCGGGACGGACGGGCGGCGGCACCGACCACGACGCCGTGGAGCCGGGCCGTTGCCTGACACCCTCGACGCGCTCCTCGACCGCGCCCTCGCGCTCCTCCCGGCGGACCCGGGACGTGCGGTGCTGGGCGTCACGGGCAGCCCGGGTGCGGGCAAGACCACCCTCGCGGCCGCCCTCGCCGCGCGGGCCGACGCCGCGCTCGGCGGCTCCGACGCGGAGCCCCGCGCGGTGCACGTGCCGATGGACGGCTTCCACCTGGCCAACGCGACGCTGGACCGGCTCGGCCTGCGCGGGCGCAAGGGTGCGCCGGAGACCTTCGACGGCTGGGGCTTCCTCGCGCTGCTGCGCCGCCTGCGCGCCGAGACCCGGCACACCGTGTACGCACCCGGCTTCGACCGGACGGTCGACGAGGGCGTGGCCGGGGCGGTCACGGTCCTGCCCGGCGCCCGCCTCGTCGTCGTCGAGGGCAACTACCTGCTGCTCGGCGAGGAGCCGTGGGTCCACGTGCGTCACGAGCTGGACGAGGTGTGGTTCTGCGACACGGCGGAGACCGAACGCCTGCGCCGCCTCGTGGACCGCCACCGGGCCGGCGGGCGCAGCCCGGAGGCGGCGCGCGCGTGGGCGAGGGACGTCGACGGTGCCAACGCCGTGCTCGTCGAGGCCGGGCGGGAGCGCGCGGACCTGGTCGTGCCGCCCGTCCGGCTCGACGACCCCGGGACCTAGCCGCTGCCCCGCGGTCGGACCGTATGACGCACGTCACACAGTGGGCGCGTGCGGATGCGGGCAGCTGGAGCGACCCACTCCCGGAACCGTCACCCGGTGGACGCCGGGGACCCGTCGAGAGGAGACAGCATGAGCACCGCGGACAAGGCCGGGAACACCGCCGACAAGCTGATCGGCAAGGCCAAGGAGGCCGTCGGCAAGGTGACCGACAACGAGCGCCTCGAGGCCGAGGGTCAGGCGCAGCAGTCGAAGGCCGACCTCAAGCAGGGTGGCGAGAAGGTGAAGGACGCCTTCCGCCAGGACTGAGCAGGTCCTACGTCGCGGCGGGCGGGCCTCCCGCGGACCCCGGTCCCGGAGGCCGCCCGCCGCCGACGCGCCGCTCGCGCTCGCGCTCGTGGCGGATCGCGAGGCGCACCGCCCAGTACAGGCCGAGCAGGAGCAGACCCAGCACGACCAGCCACACGAGCCCCACCACGGGCAGGAAGAACAGGTCGGGACCGACCACCGGCACACCCCCTCGACGTCGTACGGATCGTGCCACTTCCGGCCGGGCTAGCCTCGGAGGCATGCCCGTCGACGTCGACCCGCTCGTCGCCCGCATGCGCGGCTTCGGCACCACGATCTTCGCCGAGATGTCGGCGCTCGCCGCCGCGACGGGAGCGGTCAACCTCGGGCAGGGCTTCCCCGACTTCGACGGGCCGCCGGAGATGCTCGAGGCGGCGCAGCGCGCGATCCGCGACGGCGTCAACCAGTACCCGCCCGGCCCGGGCACCCCGCAGCTGCGAGAGGCGGTCGCCGCCCACCAGCGCCGCTGGTACGGCCTCGACTACGACCCCGGCAGCGAGGTCGTCGTGACGGCCGGGGCGACAGAGGCCGTCACCGCCGCCGTCCTCGCGTTCTGCGAGGCGGGCGACGAGGTGGTCGTCCTCGACCCGCTCTACGACTCCTACGCGGCCTCGATCGCCCTCGCCGGGGCCGTCGTGCGCCCGGTGCCGCTGCGTCCGGGCCCCGACGGGCGCTTCGGCTTCGCCGAGGCCGACCTGCGGGCCGCGTTCGGCCCGCGCACCCGCCTCGTGCTGCTCAACAGCCCGCACAACCCCACCGGGACCGTGCTGTCGCGCGCGGAGCTCGCACTCGTCGCCGAGCTGTGCACCACACACGACGTGCTCGCCGTCACCGACGAGGTCTACGAGCACCTCGTGCTCGACGGCGTCGACGGGGCCGGGCACGTCCCGCTCGCGACCCTCGAGGGCATGCGCGAGCGCACGCTCGTCGTGTCCTCGGCGGGCAAGACGTTCTCCTGCACGGGCTGGAAGATCGGCTGGGTGTGCGGTCCGGCGCCTCTCGTGGGCGCGCTCATGCGGGTCAAGCAGTACCTCACGTACACCAACGGGGCGCCGTTCCAGCCGGCCGTCGCCGTCGCGCTCGGCCTGGGCGACGACTACTTCGACGGGCTCGTGAGCAGCATGCGCGCCAAGCGCGACCGGCTCGCGAGCGGCCTGCGCGAGGCGGGCTTCGCCGTCGAGCGCTCGCAGGGCACGTACTTCCTCGCCGCGGACATCCGCCCGGTCCTCGGCGCCGATCCCGACGGGCCGCTGCCCGACGGGCACGACGGGCTCGCCTTCTGCCGCGCGCTGCCGGAGCGGGCGGGGGTGGCGGCGGTGCCGATGCAGGTCTTCTACGCGACGCGCGGCGAGGGACGCCACCTCGTCCGCTTCACCTTCGGCAAGCGCGACGAGGTGCTGGACGAGGGGGTCCGCCGGCTGCGCGCGACGGCGTAGCGCGACGGCGTAGCGCGACGGCGTAGCGCGACGGCGTAGCGCGACGGCGCAGCCCCGGCGGCCGAGCCTCGGCGCCCGGTCCCGCCCCAGCCGGCTCACGTAGGCTCCGGAGCGTGCGGGTGCGGTCGTGGCGCGACGTCGCCTCCCGCGCTGCCCGCGCGGGCGGCGCCGCGGCGCTCGTCGTCGCCCTCGCCTCCGCCGCGCACGTCGCCGCCGGCGCCGGCTCCGGCGCCACGGGCTGGCTCCTCGCGCTCGTCGTCGTGGCGGGTGCGGCCCTCGTGCTCGCGCCCCGGGCCACGACCCCCGGTCGCCTCGTCGTCCTGCTCGGCGGCGGGCAGCTGCTCGTGCACCTGTCCCACGTCGCCGTCGCGGCCGGCGCCGCCGCCGGGACCCACTGCTACGCGCCGCGTGGGGCCTCCGCCGCCGACCCGGGTGGCGTGTTCGCCGCCGTCCCCGCGGTCGCCTCGTGCGGTGCGGCCGCGGGCAGGGCCGCGGACGCCGTGCACCTGCACGTCCTGCCCTCACCGCTCATGCTGCTCGCGCACGCGGCCGCGACCCTCGTCACCGCCGCGGTGCTCGCGCGGGCACAGCGGCTCCTCGAAGCCGTGGCGGGCCTGTTCCGGGTCCGGCCCCGTCCGGCGACGCCCACGGTCGCGGTGCCCGGGCGCCGACCGGTCCCGGCCGTCCGGGCGCCGCGGCCCGCCACCGGGCCCCGCCGGGGTCCGGCCCCCACCCGCGGTCCTCCGCTCCCGGTCTGACCCGCCCGCCCGCCCCGTCGGGGCCCCGCGGCGCCGGGAGGACCTGCCCCGGCTCGCGCCCGCGCGCCGGGACGCCGGCGGCGACGCACGAGCGCGCCGCCCGACAGCGGAGGAGCACGCCCATGGACACCCGACCCGCAGGACCCGTCCTGCCCCGAACCGACGCCACCCCCGACGGGCAGGCGCTCACGTGAGCCGGCCGCGCAACGGGGGAGCGACCGACCTGCGCTCCGGCAGCCGCACCCTCGTGGTCGTCGTCTCGCTCGTCGTGCTCGCACTCGTCGCGACGACCGTCACCGTCATCGCGCTCGCCGCCCGCGACCGGGACGCGCTCGCCGGGCTCGAGCCGGGCGGCACGACCACCCAGGAGTGGGCCGGCTCGCCCGCCGCCGGCCTCGACGAGACCGGCGGCGTCGCCGTCGGCGACGGCGGACCCGTGCTCACGGTGTACCTCGACCTGCTGTGCCCGGCCTGCCGGCAGCTGGAGGAGACGAGCGGGGAGTACCTGCGGGGGCTGGAGGCCTCCGGCGAGGCGACGGTCGACTACCGCCCGATCGCGATCCTCGACCGTCTGAGCGCCGGCACCGAGTACTCCACCCGCGCCGCGTCGGCCGTCATGTGCGTGGCCGACACCGACGGCCCGGCCACGGCGGTCGACGTCGTCGACGCGCTGTACGCGGCGCAGCCCGCCGAGGGCGGCCCCGGCCTCGACGACGCCGCGCTCGCCGAGGTCGCGCTCGGCGCGGGAGCGAGCGAGGCGGTCCGGCTGTGCATCGAGGAGACCCGGTACGCCGGGTGGGTGGCCCGCTCGACCCAGCAGGCGCAGCAGCTGGGCGTCGGCGGCACCCCGACCGTCTGGGTCGACGGCCAGCCCACGACCGCGCGGACGCCCGAGGCGCTCGCGGGGGCGCTGCGGCAGGCGGGGGGCTGAGCGACCGCCGGCTCGGGACGGGCACCGGACCGTCCCGAGCCGCGGCCGGGGAGGACCCCGAGCGGGTCGTGCGGGGGACGTCGCGGCCGACCCGAGCCGACCGGGCCGCCGTGCGCCGTAGGCTCCCGCGGTGATCGCCACCTGGCTCGTCCTGCACCGCGAGCTGGTCCTGCCCGGCGTCGGGGTCGCGGTCGCCCTGTGCGCGGGACTCGGGCACGCGCTGCTGCGCCTCGGCCGGTGGGGGCGCGTGGTGGCGTGGCTGCTGGCCGGGGCGTGGGCGGTCGTCGTCCTCGTCCTCACGCTCGTGCCGGAGGCCGAGCCGTCCAACGCGCGGGAGTGCCTCGTCGGCCTCACGCTGCCGTCGCCGGGAGCGGTGGAGGCGGTCGCCAACGTCGCGCTCTTCGTCCCGCTCGCCTACCTGGCGGGCGTGGCGAGCCGGCGGCCGTGGCGGGTGCTCGCCGCGGCGGTGCTGTGCTCCGTCGGCATCGAGGTCGTCCAGGGGCTGCTGCGCCGGCTAGGCCGGGCCTGCGACACCAACGACGTCGCCATGAACGCGCTGGGGGCGTTGCTCGGGTGCGTCCTCGCGGTCGCGAGCCTCGCCCTCAGCCGGGCGGCGGAGCGGCGCGGACGTCGCGACGCAGCTCGGCCAGCGCCGCCGCCAGGTCCACCGACGGCGTCCAGCCCCACGCCGCCGCGCGCCCGGTCCTGACCCGGCCGGTCCACACCGGCTCGTCGGTCCACTCGGGGTCCACGCCGAGCGCCTCGCAGACCGCGCCGTGGTACTCCCGCCACGTGGCGGGCCCGCCGGCCACGAGCAGGGGTGTCGCGCTGCCCGGCACCGGGCCGCGTGCCGGGTCGTCGGCGGTCGCGACGACGCCGGTCGCGAGGTCGGCGACGGCCCGGGCGAGGTCGTCGACGTGCACCCAGGCGAAGGACTTCGCCGGGTTGGCGGCCCGCTCGCCGTCGCGCACGGACGCGGGCCGCAGGGCGTTCCACACCGACGTCGGGCCGGAGCCGAGGATCGCCGGCGGCCGGACGAGGACCGTCGTGAGGCCGTCGAGCGCCGCGAGCGCGGCGTCGGTGTCGCGCTTGGTGACGGCGTAGTCGCCGCCGTCCTCGCCGACCAGCGCTGAGCCCTCCTCGACGTCGCCGACGCCCGGCGAGCGGTCGTACACCCCGGCCGTGGACAGGTGGACGAGACGGGTCACGCCGGCGTCGCGGGCCGCGCGGGCGAGCGCGGGCGTCCCCTCGACCGCCACCTGCTGCTGGACGGCGCGGTCGGAGCCCATCGGGTGCACCGTCGTGACGACGGCGTCCGCCCCGTCGACGACGCGGGCGGCCAGCGCCGGGTCCGCGAAGTCGCCGACGTGCTCCTCGACCCCCGGGCCGCCCGGCGCGGTGCCGGGACGCCTCACCACCGCGCGCACCGCGGCGCCGCGCTCGGTGAGCAGCGCGCACACGCGCGCGCCGACGAGTCCGTTCGCCCCGGTGACGACGACGACGGGACCGCTGGGTGTGTCGGGCACGCCCCCACCCTCGCAGCGGGACCGCCCGGGTGCTCGTCGTCGCGGCGAGGTCGGATAGCACCGGAGCGCCGTGCCCGTCCCGGGTTCGACGGAACTCGACCCATGTGTCCGGTCTCGCTGGTTGGGTGCTGGGGTCCGTGACCCTCACGGACGACCGACCCCATCTGGAGGACCTCGAACCATGCGTTCCGTCCGCGGCGCCGTCGCCGCTGTCACCCTGGGCCTCGCGGCCCTCGCCCTCGCCCCGACCGCGTCCGCCGCCGGCACGACCGTCGTCGACGAGACCTCCCTGACGTCCACGTGGACGACCGGCGACCAGCGGGGCGACGGTGCTCTGGCCTTCGTCACCGAGTACGGCGCCCCCGCGGGGCTCGGTGACGGCGCGCTCCAGCTGTCCACCCCCGGCGACTCCGACAAGGTGCAGATGCTCACCGCCGCGGACCTGCCGTTGTCGGCCCTTGCCGACGCGTCCTACTGGACGTACCGCGTCAGCGGCTCGGGCGAGCAGGTCCCGGCGATCAACGTCGTCATCGACCACAACGGCCCGGCCGACGGCGGCTTCGCGACCCTCGTGTTCGAGCCGACGTACTCCTACCCGGGCCAGGTCGCCGACGGCGTCTGGCAGCGCTGGGACGCCGGTGCGGACGCGTCGTGGTGGTCCACCCGGTCCTTCCCGGGCATGCCGAGCGCCTTCGACTCCTTCGTGAGCCTCCGGAGCATCATCGACGCGAACCCGGACGCCGTCATCGAGGCGTTCGGGGTCAATGCCGGCAGCGGCAACGCCGGTCTGCTGGCCGCGGTCGACGGGCTGACCGTCGCCGGCACCACGTACGACTTCGAGCCGCGCACGTACTCGAAGGCGGACTGCCGGGACGGCGGCTGGGCGAGCAACTTCGCCGCCGACCGGTTCGTCAACCAGGGCGACTGCGTGTCCTACTTCGCCTCCGGCGGTCGCACCCACGCGGAGGACTGACCGAGCGGGGGAGCGGCCTCGACCGGCCGCTCCCCCTTCGGGCACGTCCCTCCGGGTGAGGCGGCTCAGACCCGGCCCCCGACCTGCCGATCGCCACCTCGACGGGTGCTCGGCGCAGGAGAGGCGGTGGACGGTGCTCGACGTCCTCGACCTCGCGTGCCTCGCGACGGCGCTCGTCGCCGGCGCGACCGGGGCGTTCCTGCTCCTCGGCCGCCGGTCGGCGATGAGCTCGCGGTCCCTTGCCGTCGTCATGCTGTCCGCGGCCACGTGGGCGCTGCTCAGCATCGCGCTGTCGCACGTGCCCGGCGTCGCCGCGGCCGCCGCGGTCACGCGGGTCATCGTGGCGGCGGCCGCGGTGCAGGCGACGGCGGGCGCCTGGTTCTGCCTGTCGCTCGCGGGGCGCCGCCCGAGCGGCCGGAGCGTCCGGCTGCTGTCGGTCCACCCGGTCCTGCTCTCGCTCGCGCTGCTCACCGACGCATGGACCGGCCTCGTGGTCGAGGAGGTCCGCACGGAGCCGACCGGTCTCGTGGTGGTCTTCGGGCTCGGGTTCTGGGCCCACACCCTGTACTGCTACGCCCTGCTCGGCTGGGGCCTGGTCGCGCTGCTCGTGGCCGCCGGCCGGGCGGTCTCCGGGCACCGGCTGCACTACCTGCTCGCCGTCGGGGCGGTGCTGCCGCCCGTGTGCGGCAACGCCGTGAGCGTCCTCGGCGCCGGCGGCGGCCAGCGCGACCTCACCGCCCCGCTCTTCGTCGTCACGGCGATGCTGTGGTTCTGGGTCGACCGCTGGAGCCCCCGGTTCCGCAGCGCGCCCATCACCACGCCGCAGGTGCTGCAGGCCCTCAGCGACGGCGTGGTCGTGGTCGACGCGCTCGGCCGCATCGTCGACGTCAACCCCGCCGCGCTGCGCATGCTGGCGGGCGTCGGCAGCCGGCGCTCGCACGTGGTCGGGCGCCACTGGCGCGACGTCGTGGACGAGGACCTCGTCGTGGCCGTCGAGGCCGAGGGGACCCGCTCGGTGCTGCGACCGGACGGCTCCGTCGTCGACGTGCGCGTCACCCCCGTCGTGGCCGGCGGCGCACGCACCGGCTGGGTCGTCGTGGCCCGTGACGTCACCGAGGTCGAGCGGCTGCGGGGCGAGCTCGCGGAGCAGGCCCTCCGGGACGGGCTCACCGGCCTGCACAACCGGCGCCACCTCGAGCAGGTGCTCGCCGCCGCGGTCGCCGAGCACGCCGTGCTGTCGCTCGCGGTCGTCGACGTCGACCACTTCAAGGCGGTGAACGACGCCCACGGGCACCTCGTCGGCGACGAGGTGCTCGTCGCCCTGTCGCGCCTGCTGCAGGCCGCCGCCGGCGCCGACGGGGTCGCCGCGCGCCTGGGCGGTGAGGAGTTCGTCCTCGTCCTGCCCGGCCTGACCGCGGGCCGGGCCCACGACCGGGTCGAGGACCTGCGACGGCGGTGCGGCGGGGTCGTGGTCCCGGCGCGCGACGGCACGGTGCGCGTGAGCGTGAGCGCCGGCATCGCGCAGCTGCGACCCGGGCAGGACGCCGCTCGGCTGCTCGCCGCGGCCGACGCCGCCCTGTACGCGGCCAAGGCCGCGGGCCGGGACCGGGTCGTGCTCGCCGACCCCGTCCCCGCGCCGCGCTAGCTGGGTCCGTCGGCCCGCCGGCCCGCCGCCCCGTCGGCCCGTCGGCCCGGACCGCTCAGCCGGCGTTCGCCCGGCCCTCCACGACGCGCTGCAGCACGGGCACGACGGTCTCGTCCTGCAGCGAGGTGGTGTCGCCCAGCGGCCGACCGGTGAGCACGTCGCCCAGCAGCCGCCGCATGATCTTGCCGGAGCGGGTGCGCGGCAGGTCGGGCACGCACACGACGTGCGCGGGCTTCGCGACCGGGCCGATCGCCGCCGCGACGTGGGCGACGAGCGCGGGCCGCACCTGCTCGGCCAGCGCCCGCCACGCGGCGGGGTCGTCGGTGGCGGGCGGCGCGACGGGCACGACGAAGACGGCCACGGCCTGCCCCGTGAGGGGGTCGTCGACCCCGACGGCGCCGGCCTCCGCGACGAAGGGGTGCGCGACGAGCGCGGACTCCACCTCGATCGTCGACAGCCGGTGCCCTGACACGTTGACGACCTCGTCGACGCGGCCCTGCAGGCGCAGGTACCCCGCGTCGTCGAGGACCCCGCCGTCGCCGGCGAGGAACAGCCCGCGCGCGGCGAAGCGGGCGAAGTAGCTGTCGCGGTAGCGGGCGTGGTCGCCCCACACGGTCCGCGCCATCGCGGGCCAGCGGCCCTCGAGGGTCACGAGCCCGCTCGTGCCCGCGGGCACGTCCGTCCCGTCCTCGTCCACCACGCGCACGCGCTGCCCGGGCAGGGCGACGCCCGCCGCCCCGGGCACCCCGGTGTGCACGCCCGGCAGCGTGGAGACGACCGCGGCCCCGGACTCCGACTGCCACCACGTGTCGACGAGCGGGGCGCGGCCGCCGCCGACGTGGCGGTGGAACCACACGTACGCCTCGGGGTTGATCGCCTCCCCGACGCTGCCGAGCAGGCGCACGCTCGACAGGTCCCGGTCCCGCCCGTCCGGGTGCGCGCCGAAGCCGTCGGGGAAGCGGGCCATGAGCGAGCGCACGAGGGTGGGCGCCGTGTAGTACACCGTCACGCCCAGCCGCTCGATGACGTCGGCGTGCCGCGTCGCGGTGGGGTGGTCCGGCGAGCCCTCGGCGAGCACGACGGTGACGCCGTTGCTCAGCGGCCCGTACAGCACGTACGTGTGCGCGGTCACCCATGCGAGGTCCGCGGTGCACCAGTACACGTCGTCCGGCTTCGCGTCGAAGACCGCCCAGTGCGTCCACGACGCCTGCACGAGGTAGCCGCCGGTCGTGTGCACGACGCCCTTCGGCCGCCCCGTCGTGCCGGACGTGTACGTGACGAACAGCGGGTGCTCCGCGTCCCACGCCCCCGGGTCGGTGACCGGCTCCGCCTGCGCGAGCGCGTCGTGCCACCAGACGTCCCGGCCGGCGGTCCACGGCACGTCGGGGGTCTCCTCCCCGGTGCGGCGCACGACGAGCACGTGCTCGACGTGCTCCAGGCCCGCCACCGCCTCGTCGACGGTGCCCTTGACCGCGACCGCGCGCCCGCGCCGGAACTGCCCGTCGGAGGTGACGACGACGCGCGCGCCCGTGTCGGCGACCCGGAAGCGCAGGGCCTCCGCCGAGAAGCCGCCGAAGACGAGGGAGTGCACGGCGCCGACGCGCGCGCACGCGAGCGCGACGACGACGGTGTCGACGAGGACGGGCAGGTAGACGACGACGCGGTCGCCCGGTCCGACGCCGAGCGCGCGGAGCGCCCCGGCGGCGCGCGCCACCCGGTCCTGCAGCCCGGCGTAGGTGACGCGCTCGGTGTCGCCGCGCTCGCCCTCGAAGAGCAGCGCCGTGTGCTCGCCCCGTCCGGCGGCGACGTGCCGGTCGACGCACACCACCGAGGCGTCGAGGGTCCCGCCGTCGAACCAGGTCGCGCGCGGCGTCGCCGGGTCGTCCGGGTCCACCGGCACCCACTCGTGCACCGAGTCCCAGCGCCGCGACCACGGCAGGCGCTCCGCCTGCTGCTCCCAGAAGGCGAGCGGCTCCTCGGGCAGCGCGGCGAGGACGTCCGGGGTGACGTTGGCGCGGGCGGCGAAGCCCGGCGGCGGCGGGTAGCGACGGGGGTCGTGGACCACGCGGCGATGCTAGGGACCCGCCAGGGGCCCCCGGCTGGCGGGGACGGGCAGTCCGCCGCGAGCCTGGGGGCGTGGCAGCAGCACAGCGGGCGGTCCGGTGAGCGTCCGCGAGCTCGTGGTCCTGGGGACCGCGTCGCAGGTGCCGACGCGCACCCGCAACCACAACGGCTACCTGCTGCGCTGGGGCGCCGACGGCCTGCTGTTCGACCCGGGTGAGGGAACCCAGCGGCAGCTGACGCAGGCGGGCGTGCCCGCCTCCGCCGTCACCCGGGCGTGCCTCACCCACCTGCACGGCGACCACTGCCTCGGCCTGCCCGGCGTCGTGCAGCGGCTCGGCCTCGACGGGGTGCGCCGCGACCTGCCCGTGCACTACCCGGCGGCCGCCGCGCCGACCGTGACGGCGCTGCTCGCGTCCAGCGTCCACGTGCCGCTCGTGCCCGTCGCGCACCGGCCCGTCGACGGTGACGGTCCGGTCGCCCGCGGCGAGGGCTGGACCCTGTCCGCGCGGGCGCTCGACCACCGGGTGCCGACCGTCGGGTACCGGCTGGAGGAGGACGACGGCGTCCGCATGCTCCCGGACGCGCTCGCCGCGGCGGGCGTGCAAGGCCCCGACGTCGCCCGCCTGCAGCGGCAGGGCACGCTCGAGGTGGGCGGTCGCACGGTCGCCCTCGCCGACGTGAGCGTGCCGCGGCGCGGGCAGGTGGCGGCCGTCGTCATGGACACGCGCTGGTGCGACGGCGCCGTCGAGCTGGCCCGAGGCGCCGACCTGCTGCTGTGCGAGGCGACGTACCTGCACCGTGACGCCGACCTCGCCGAAGGGCACGGGCACCTGACGGCCCGTCAGGCCGGCGAGCTGGCCGCGGCCGCGGGGGTCCGTCGGCTGGTGCTCACGCACTTCTCGCAGCGCTACGGCGACAGCGGCGAGCCGTTCCGGACCGAGGCGGCCGAGGTCCACGACGACGTGGTCGCGGCCGAGGACCTGCAGCGCGTGCCGCTACCGCCCCGCCGGTAGCGCCACGGCGGCGCGCGCCCGCCGCGGCCCGAGGGCACGGCGCCTGCGGTCGGTCGTGCGGGCCCACGCGTGCGCCCCGCCGACCACGACGACCCAGCAGGCGACGAGCACGAGGACCGCGGCGACGGCCTCGAGCGGGCGGGTGACGACGAAGGTCGGCACGAGCCGGTCGGGCACCGCGACGGCGCCCGCGAAGGCACCGAGCAGGCCGAGGTAGCTGCCGAGCATGTTGCCGCGGTGCGCCTGCCGGTCGTGGCGGCGGGCGGCGCGCACCCCGAGCACGAGCGCGACGAGCGTGACGACCGACAGCACGTGCAGCACGCTGAGTCGCCCGTCGCGCAGGTCGCGGATGGCGAAGGAGCTCGTGGCGACGAACGTCATGCCCGCCACCCAGCTCCACCCGACGAGGCGGTGGACGGCGTCGCCCTTGCGCCGGCGCAGCAGCGCGTAGCCGCCGAGCCCGACGCACAGCACGGCCGTGGCGGCGTGGACGGCGACGAGCACGAGGGGTGCGGTCACGGTGCCTCCTCGGGGGCGACGGCGTCGAGCGCGCGCACCAGGCGGCGCGTGTCCTCGGCGTAGCGGTCGTAGGGCACGCCGCTGCGCTCGACGAGCGCGGCGAAGCGTCCCTCGAGCAGCGCGGCCGCCGCCTCGACCGCGTCCTTGCCGGCCGTCGTGAGCGACAGCACCCTGCGGTTGCCGCCGCCGGGGTCGGGGGCGACCTCCAGCAGGCCGGCCTCGCGCAGCACCCCGACCATGCGGCTCGTCGACGGCTCGGTGACGCCGAGACGGTCGGCGAGCGCGCGCTGCGTGGGGGCGTCCTCGCCGACGAGGACGAGGGCGAGGAAGCGCCGGTACGACAGGTCGAGGTTCGTGCGCAGCAGCCGGTCGGCCGAGCGGTCCAGCCGCGCGGTGAGCGCGTGGAGGTCGAAGGTGAGGGAGCGCTCGGCCACACCCAGAGACTAAGCGTCCTAAGTTAGATTCACAAGGTACTAGGCGGCGGGTGTCACAGGCCCGCCTCCTCCAGCAGCCGCAGCCACGTCTCGCTGATGGTCGGGAACGACGGCACGGCGTGCCGCAGCCGGGCCAGCGGCACCTCGCCGACCACCGCGACGGTCGCGGAGTGCAGCAGGTCGGCGACGTCCTGCCCGACGAACGTGGCGCCGAGCAGCACGTCGCGCGCGGCGTCGACGACGAGCACCGCGGCGCCGCGGTAGCCCTCCGGCGCGTGCAGGTAGCTGCCGGCCGTCGACATGTCGTGCTCGAGCACCCGCACCTCGTGGCCCGCCTCGCGGGCCTGCGCGGCGGTGACGCCGACCGCGGCGACCTCGGGGTCGGTGAACACGACCTGGGGCACGGCGCGCTCGTCCGCCCACGCCGTCCACGACGGCTCCTCGCCGCGGGCACGGGCGAGGACCGCGTCGGCGGCGACGCGCCCCTGGTACTTGCCCTGGTGGGTGAGCAGCACCCGTCCGTTGACGTCGCCGATCGCGTACAGCCACGGCACGCCGTCGGCCTGCAGGGTGTCGTCGACGGGGACCGGCCGGTCCTCGTCGAGCCCGACGGCGCCGAGCCCCAGGCCGCTCGTGCGGGGGCGGCGCCCGGCGGCGACGAGCAGCTCGTCGGCCACGACGTCCCCGTCGCCGTCGAGGCGGAGGGTGACGGTCCCGTCGCCGGCCCGCTCGACGGCGGTCGTGCTCGCGCCGAAGCGCACGTCGACACCGTCCTCTCGCAGGGCCTCGGTGAGCAGCCGCCCGACGACGGGCTCGTGGCGGGGGAGGAGGGCGTCCCCGCGCTCCAGGAGCGTGACGCGCGAGCCGAGGGAGGACCACGCCTGCGCCATCTCGAGCCCGACGACGCCCGCACCCAGCACGGCCAGTCGGCCCGGGACAGCCCGGGCGGAGGTGGCGTCGCGGCTGGTCCACGGACGCGCGTCGCGCAGCCCGGGGACGTCCGGCACCGAGGCCGCGGAGCCGGTGGCGAGGACGACCGCGCGGCGGGCCCGCAGGGCGGTCCCGCCGTCCGGGCCGTCGGTCACCTCGACCGTCCGCTCACCCGTGAGCCGCCCGCGGCCGCGGAGGAGCCGGATGCCCTTGTCCGTCAGCCACGGCACCTGCCCGGAGTCGTCGTAGCCGGACACGGCCTCGTCCCGGAACCGCAGCACCGCCTCGGCGTCGAGCGCACCGGTGACGGCCTCGCGGGCGCCCGGCACGCGCCGAGCCGCCCGCAGCGCGTGCGCGGGCCGCAGGAGCGCCTTGCTCGGCACGCACGCCCAGAACGAGCACTCCCCGCCGACCCGCTCGGCCTCCACGACCGCGACCGTCAGGCCGCCGTCGGCCACCCGCCCGGCGGCGACCTCGCCGGCCGGGCCGGCCCCGACGACGACCACGTCCACCTCGACGACCCCGTCGGTCCCGCCGCGCTCGGCGGGCTGCTCGTCACGCCGCTCGTCCTGCTGGCCCCGCTGGTCCTGCTGCTCGCTCACGGTGCCGACGGTAGGCCGGGACCCCGGTGGCGGCGACCGATGAGAACGAGGCGGCGGGCCGGTCGAGAAACCCGGTGCCGGCCGTCGGTGCCTGTCGCTACCGTCCCGGCGGCGGTACCGCCGCCCCGCACCCCGTCCGGCCCACCAGGAGGCTCAGGTGATCCACGCCCGCGGGCTCGCCCGCACGTTCCGCACCCGCAAGGGCCGCGCCCGCGAGGACGTCGTCGCGGTGGCCGGGGTCGACCTCGACGTCGCCGAGGGCGAGGTCGTCGGCTTCCTCGGCCCGAACGGCGCCGGCAAGACGACGACGCTGCGCATGCTCGTCACCCTCCTGGCCCCGACCTCCGGCACCGCGACGGTCGCCGGGCACGACGTCGCCCGCGACCCCGTCGCCGTGCGACGCTCCATCGGGTACGTGTCGCAGTCCGGCTCGACCTCCCGGGAGGCCGTCGCGGGGGAGGAGGTCGTCGACCACGGCATGCTCTACGGCATCCCGCGGCAGCGCGCCGAGACCCGCGGCCGGGAGCTGTTCGAGCAGCTCGACCTGCCCGGGGCGTGGACGCGGAAGCCGGGCAGCCTGTCCGGCGGGCAGCGGCGCCGCCTCGACATCGCGATGGGCCTCGTCCACGACCCGCGGCTGGTGTTCCTCGACGAGCCGACGACCGGCCTGGACCCGCAGGCGCGCGCGAACCTGTGGACCCACATCCGCTCGCTGCGCGAGCAGCGCGGCATGACGGTGTTCCTCACCACCCACTACCTCGACGAGGCCGACGCGCTGTGCGACCGGATCCTCGTCATCGACCACGGCCGGATCGTCGCCGCCGACAGCCCCGACGCGCTCAAGCGCCAGGTGGCCGGCGACCTCGTCGAGCTCGACGTGCTCGACCCGGCGCGCGTCGGCGACGCGGTCGCGGTGCTCGGCGGGGTCGACGGCGCCGCCGAGGTGAGCGCCGACGGCGCGCGGGTGTCGACCCGGCTGCCGAACGCCGGTCGCGTGCTGCCCGGCCTGCTGCGCGAGCTCGACGTGCGCGGGGTCGCGCTCGACGCCGTCGAGGTGCGCCGGCCCACCCTCGACGACGTGTTCCTCACCATGACCGGCCGCTCGCTGCGGGAGGAGTCCTGACATGACGACCACCACCTCGGCCACGGTGCCGAGCCCGCGGACGTCCGCCGACGGAGGCGCCGCCTCGCGGGTCGGCGCGGCGGAGTTCGCACGGCAGACCGGCATCGTGTGGCGCCGGCAGATGCGCATGAACCTCCGTAACCCCGCGTGGGTGATCATCGGGCTCGCGCAGCCCGTCCTCTACCTCGTGTTCTTCGGGCCGCTGCTCGAGCCCATCGCCGAGCAGATCGGCACGCAGAACGCGTACACGTTCTTCGTGCCCGGGCTGCTCGTGCAGCTCGGCCTGTTCGGGGCGCTGTTCGCGGGCTTCGGGCTGATCGCCGAGTGGCGCGAGGGGGTCGTCGAGGCCGAGCGGGTCACGCCCGCCTCGCGCACGGCCCTGCTGCTCGGGCGGGTGCTCCGCGACGTCGTGCTCCTCACCGTGCAGGGCGTCCTGCTCGTGTCGCTCGCCTTCGCGTTCGGGCTGCGGGCGTCCCTCGGCGGGCTGCTGCTCGGCCTCGTCATGGTGATGTTCGTCGGCGGGGCGTGCTCCGCGGCCTCCAACGCCCTCGCGCTCACGACGAAGAGCGAGGACGTCATGGCCCCGGTCCTCAACAGCATCGTGCTGCCCGTGCTGCTGCTGTCCGGCATCCTCCTGCCGATCTCCACCGCCACCGGGGCGCCCGGCTGGCTCGTGGCGGTGAGCAGCGTGATCCCCACCCGCTACGTCGTCGACGCGGTGCGTGCCGTGTTCGCCGGCGAGTGGGGCCTGACGGTCGTGTGGGGTCTCGCGTGGACCCTGGTGCTCTTCGTGCTCGGTACGTGGGTGGGCACGCGCACGTTCCGCAAGGAGAACGCCTAGGGGTCGCTCCGCTCCCGCCCGCGGGGGATGACCCCACCGGCGAACAGCGCGGCGAGCACGAGCACCGGCTGGAACAGCAGCCGCACGAAGCGGCTCGTGTCGGAGTCGAGCCCGAACGCGTCGGTCCCCTCGAGGTACTGGGCGACGTTGCCGGGAAAGACCACGACGTAGAACGCCGCGAGCAGCAGCCCGACCGTGCGGCGGAGGCGCCGGGGGGCCAGGAGCAGGGCGGAGCCGAGGGCGACCTCCACCGCGCCGGATGCGAGCACGGTGAGGTCGGCGCCGACGGGGAACCACTGGGGCACCTGGGCGCGGAACTCCTCGCGCAGCGTCGTGAGGTGGCCGAGGCCGGCGCCGACCATCGCGGCGCCGAGCCCCACGCGCGCCACGGTGCGGGCGACCTCGAGGCCGTCGGTCCGCGGTCGTGACCCGTCCCGCGGCTCCGGCCCGCGGCTCACGAGGCGGTGCCGGCGTACAGCCGGAAGCCGACCCGCCGGGAGGCGTCCGGCTGCTCGGTCGCCATGTCGACGACCGCGCGGGCCTGGTCGGCGACGGGCTCGTCGGACAGCGCCGCGAGGTAGCGCGCGTGCTCGGCGAGCGAGGCGACGGCCCGCTCGACCGCGTCCGTCACGTCGACCGCGTGCGTGGCGGTGGGGCCCGGCTGCTGCACGGCGACGTGCCGCACGCCGGACCACGGCTCACCGGCGAGGTCGGGGAAGATCCACTCGTCGGCCGCGTCGGACACCGCGTCGAGGGCCGCCTCGCCGAGAGCACGGTGGTCGGCGGAGCTGACGACACCGACGGACGCGTCCGGCGGGGTCCACGTCGGGCCGCCGTACATGGTCACGACCAGCTCGGGCCGGTGGCGGCGCACGGCGGCGGCGAGGTCCCGCCGCAGGTCCGGCCCGGCCTGCAGCACACCGTCGCGGTGGTCCAGGACGTCGACCTCCGACACCCCGACGACGGCCGCGGAGCGCCGCTCCTCCTCCTCCCGCACCGGCCCGCAGTCCGCGGGCGCCAGGCCCGCGATGCCCGCCTCGCCGCGGGTGGCGAGCAGGTGGCGGACGTCCTTGCCGTCACCCGTCCACACCGCGACGGCCGCCGCCACGCCGTACTCGATGTCGTCGGGGTGCGCGGCCACCACGAGCGCGCGCTGCCAGTCGTCGGGGAAGGGCTCCGGTGCCATGCCCGGCAGTCTGCTCGCCGGGGCGCCGGTGCGCCGTCCGGCGCTCAGTGCAGCCCGCGCAGCCGCATCCGCGGCGGGCGCCCGTCCGGGTCGAAGACCGTGCGGTAGACCGGCGCGACGGCCAGGCGGAGCAGGCGCGGCTGCTCCGCCACCCGGTGCGGGCGCAGCCGCCCGGGCGGGCGCTCCCCGGTGCGACCGCCGTCGTACCAGCGCTGCAGCGCATCGGCCTGGGCGCGCAGCGCCCGCACGGCGGCGTCGGGGTCGAGCAGGGTCGCGTCGTCGGCCCCGCCGCGGTCGCTGTCGAGGTGCTCGCGCCACAGCTGCAGGCGCAGGTCGCGCGCGTAGCGGCGCGCGCCGTCGCCGAGGCCGCCGGGGTCGCGCGGTTCGCGCGGGTCGCGCGTGGAGTCGAGGACCGCGGCGGTGAGCTCCGAGTCGTGGGTCCACGAGCGGCGGTTGAAGTTGTCGCTGCCGACCGTCGCCCACACGTCGTCGACGACGCACACCTTCGCGTGGACGTACACCGGCTCGCCCCGGCGGTTCTCCACGTCGACGACCGTCACCCGGTCGCCCCCGGCCTCGCGCACCCGCTCCAGCGCCTCCATGTGCCCGAGCAGGGCCGCGCGGGCGGTGAGCGCGCCGTCCTGGTCGGGGTGGCGCGGGACGACCGCGACGAGATGCAGCCGCGGGCAGCGCCGCAGGGCCGCGGCGAAGACCTGGGCGACGTCCGTCGACCACAGGTACTGGTCCTCGACGTACACGAGGCGCTGCGCGCGCAGCAGCGCCTTGGCGTAGCCGCGCGCCGCGGTGCGCTCCCCGTCGGGGGCGAACGGGTAGCCCGGCCAGCGGTTCGGGTACGTGCGCAGGAGCTGTACCGCGGCGGGACCGGCCGGCGGCGGCGGCGGGGCCGGGTCCGGCAGCGGGTCCGGCTCGCGGTCGGCGCCGCGGAGCAGGTCCGGCAGCACGTGCCACGGCAGGCGGCTGAGGACCGCGGGGTCCTGCCAGCGCTCGCGGAACGTGTCCTCGACCGCGCGCACCACGGGCCCGCGCAGGCGCAGCTGGACGTCGTGCCAGGCCGGCGAGCCGCCGTAGGGGTCGGCGAACGGCTGGGTCTGCGGGTCCCCGCCGTGCTCGTCGTCGTCCCGGCGGCTGTGGGCGAGGTCGATCCCCCCGACGAAGGCGACGTCGCGGGCCGGGTCGTGACGGTGACGGATGACGACCACCTTCTGGTGGTGGCTGCCGAGCGGGCGGACCCGCTGGTCGAGCAGCACCTCCGCGCCGTGGTCGGCGAGACCCTCCGACAGGTCGCGGTTCTGCTCCTGCGAGAACTGGAGACGGTCCCAGTGCGAGCGCCACAGCAGGCCCTTGACCGTGACGCCGCGGTCGGCGGCGGCCGCGAGCGCCTGCGCGACGGTGGGCCCGTCGTCGACGAGCCGCTGGTCGGGGTCGCCGCGCCAGTCGCACACGAGGACGAGGTCGCCCTCGCCGGCGCCGTCGAGCGCCTCGAGCAGGGCGGGGAAGTACGTGCGGCCGTGGACGAGCGGTGTGACCTCGTTTCCGGTCGTCCACGCAGGGGTGCGGGTGCGGTCGTTGCCGCGCTGGTGCGCGTCGAGGAACCACGCCGCCACGGCCGGGTCGTCCGCCGCCTCCGCCGCCCGGCGACGCCCGGCGAGCCGCGCCAGCAGGCCCTCGCCGTGGGGCGCGCGGACCACCGGCACGTCACCCATCCGGTCGACGAGGTCGGAGCCGGCGAGCCGGACCCCGCCGTACGGCGCCGCCTGGCGCAGCAGGACCGCCGCGGTCCTCGCGGGGTGACGACCGGCCGCCTCCAGGAGCAGCGACGTCACCTCGGCCGAGTCGCCCCCGACCAACGTCCACCGTTGCGCCGGGCCCCCGGTGAGGACCCGGTCGAGCGCCGCGGGCGCCTCCTCCGGCGGCACGACGAGGAGCGGCCCGGGTGGCATGCCGAGGCGGTGCAGCCGCGCCCGGACCCGGCGGGCCGTCCGCCCCTCCCGGTGCGGCGACGGCAGGTCGCGGGCGAGGTACACGACCGGGCCGGCGGTCCCGCGGAGCCGGTCGAGCAGCGCCGGCATCCTGTGCCCCGGGCGACGGTCGGCGCCCGTCTGCACGGCAGCGCGCCACGCCGCCGCGACGGGGTGGCGCAGCGTGTCGAGACCGGTGACGTCGTCGACGTCGAGGAGCACGCCGGTGTCGTGCGGGTGGGGGGCCTGGGGCACGCGCACGAGGCTCGCAGACACCGGCGCTTCTCGCTATGGCGATCGAACACGTGTTCGACTAGCATGGCGGTAGCTGGAGGGGGTGCCATGGTCGGGACGGAGCCGGACGACGACGGTCCCGCTCGTGGCGTGCTCCTGTCCGCCGTCGACCGCGTCGCCGCGGCCACGGCGGCGCTGGACCGCCTCGCGTCGCCGGGGCAGGCGTGGCGCACCCGCGACGCCGACGTGCTGACGGCGGTCGCCGAGGTGGCCCGGGTGCGCGCCGCCCTCGACGCCGTGCACCTCGCGCTGGTCCGGGAGGTGGACCAGCGCGGCGTCGCCGAGGCCTCGCCCGTCGCCACGAGCGTGGAGGGGTTCCTGCGGACGGCCTGCCTCGTCGACCGTGGCGCTGCGGCCCGCGACGTGGCCGCCGCACGGGCCACAGCGCCCGGCGCCGTCCTGGAGCCGCTCGGCCAGGCCCTGCGGGGCGGGCGGTGCACGCGCGCCCACGTCGACGTCGCCGTCCGCTGCACCGAGCAGCTGCCGAGCGCGCTGCTCGAGCGGCCCGGTGCGGCCGCCACGGTGAGCGACTACCTGCTCCTGGCCGTCACGGAGGCCACCCCGCGCGAGGCGGACCGGGCTGCCAAGGCCCTCCTGCGCACCATGGTCGACGACCCCGCCGAGCGGCACGACCCGCGGGCGCACGAGCGGCGCCTGCTCGACCTGGCGGAGGACGCCACGGGCATGACGGTCGGCCGCTTCCAGCTGGACCCGGTGAGCGGCGCGGTGCTGCGCGCCGCGCTCGACCGGTGGTCGGGCCCGGTGTCCGGCGCCGACGGGGAGCGGGACTCGCGCTCGCCGCGGCAGCGGCGGGCGGACGCCCTGGTCACGGCCCTCGAGACGGCGTCGTCGGTCCAGGGGCCGCAACGCGGCGAACGCCCGCGCATCGTCGTGCACGTGACGCCGGAGCAGCTGCGCGCCGCCAGGACACCCGCGGCGGGCGACGGCCCCGCGGGCTCGGGGCCGCCGGACCCGGTCGGCGGGCGACCCACGGTCGAGGGCGGCGGTCAGCTGCCCGCGTGGGCGGCTCGCCGGCTCGCGTGCGACGCCGTGCTGCAGCGTCTCGTCGCCTCGCCGACGGAGGGGGTGCTCGAGCTGGGCCGCACGGTGCGCCTCGCGAGCGTCACCCAGCGCCGGGCGCTCGCGGGCCGCGACAGCGGGTGCGTGGTCCACGGCTGCGGCGCGGCGCCGGCGTTCTGCGACGCGCACCACGTCGTGCACTGGGCGGACGGCGGGCCGACGGACCTGTCGAACCTCGTCCTGCTGTGCCCCGGGCACCACACCGCGGTGCACGCGGGCACGTGGGGTGTCGACATCGACCGCACCGGACAGGTGTGGGTGGTGCCGCCGAGGTGGAAGGACAGCCGCCGCACACCGCGGCCCGCGTGGCGCCAGCGCGCGGAGCGGGCCCGGGAGGCGGTGCTCCGCGCACTGCGACGACCTGAGGACGTCTGCGACGCCGGTCCGCCGGGTCCGGTGGACCGGCCGGGCTCGGTTCCCCCGGCTCCGGTGGACCGGCCCGGCGCCTCGGGCCCGCCGGGCCCGGTGGTCCTCGACGGCACGTCGGACTGCCCCGGCGAGCCCGACTCCCGGGGCGCCGGGTGGGACGACGCCCTCGACGCCGGGATCTGCGAGCGCGAGGCCTGGACCCTCGCGCCGTGGGACGAGGGCCCGGGCGCGGACCGCCTCCGGTCGGACCTGGCCGAGCGGTCCCGGCGGTTCGGTGCGGAGCTCGACCGCGCGCTGGCGACGACCTCCCGGGCAGGGCCCTGAGCAACCCGGGCGGCGTACGTGCTACCCGGGACGGTCGGTGGTGGTGCGGGCGACGGCGGGCACGGCCCGCAGGTGCTCGAGGACGGGCAGCCGGGCGCGGACGGCGCGGACCTCGGCGACGTCGAGGTCGGCGAGCAGCACGCCCGGTGCGGCACCGAGCCGGTCGCGGACCTCCCCGAGCGGGGACACCACGCAGCTGCGTCCGATGCCGTTGGCCGCTCCGGGCACCGGCTCCAGGCCGGCGGCGCGCGGCTCGGCCTGGTCGCACGCCACGACGACCGTGGTCGCGTCGAGGGCCCGCGCCCGCACGAGGAGGTCCCACTGCTCGGCCTTGCCGGGCCCGTCACCCCACGACGCGGGCAGCGCCACCACCTCCGCCCCGGCGCTGGCCAGGGCGGTGAACAGCGCGGGGAAGCGCACGTCGTAGCACGTGGCGAGGCCGACCCGGACGCCGTCGACGTCCACCACGACCGTGCGACCACCCGGCTCGACCGTGTCGGACTCCCGCGAGCCGTACGCGTCGAAGAGGTGGAGCTTGTCGTAGCGGGTGTCGCAGCCGGGGCCGGTGACGAGCAGCGTGTTGCGGACCCGGTCGCCGTCGGAGCCGGGGGTGAACATGCCGACCACGACCGTCACCCCGCTCGCGGCCGCGGTCTCGCGCACCGCGCTCGCCCACGGCCCGTCGAGGGGCTCGGCCACGTCCCGCAGGCGCGTGCCGAAGCGGGCCATCGTCGCCTCGGGCAGGACGACGAGCCGGGCGCCGGCCCGGGCGGCCGTCGTGACGCCGTCGCGCACCAGCGCGAGGTTGTGCGCGGGGTCCGCGGTGGCGGCGACCTGGCACAGCGCCACCCGCAGCCCGTCAGCGCTCATGCCGTCACGGTAGCGACGGCGGGCGCAGCCACAGGCGCGACAGCGGGGTGAAGACCCGGTGCACGGACCTCGCCCACCACGGGGCGTCCGCGGGCAGGTCCACCCGGACGAAGGTCGCCCGCAGCCGCCACGCGAGCAGGCCGTCCTGCAGCGGCTGGTCGCCGACGACCACCGCGCCCGCGGGCGCGGTGAGGCGGGTGAACGGCTTGCGCGCGACCCGCATCTGCCGCCACGTCGCGGGGAGCACACCGTCGGAGACCCGTCGCACGGAGTTCGTCACCACGTGCACGTGCTGGTCGGCCCACTGAGCGCCGAGCCGGGTGACGGCCTCGTCGAGCTCGACCTGCCCGGTCCGCCAGTGCGCGACCCACGGCTCGAGGTCGAGGACGACGAGGCTCGGGCGCGGCCGGCGCCCGCTCCCGACCTGCTCGGCCCAGTCGTCGACCGCCACGACCTCCACCCGGCGTCCGCTCACGTCGTCATCCTCCCCTGCGTGTGCCGTGCCCCCGTGGCGCCCGGGCCCGCCGGGTCCTGACGCCGTCGCGCCCCGGTCCGCGGAGGGACCGGGGCGCGACGGAGGTGCGGTGCGGGTGGCCGGTGGTGGACCGACCTCCGTCAGTGGCTCAGACGCCGCACGACCCGCGGTCGGCGTAGGGCAGCGCGTCGTAGTCGGCCCAGTCGCTGCTGTACAGCGAGCCGTCGGCTGCCGCGGTCAGCACGGCCATGGTCGGGCGGGAGAAGAGGTTGGCGAGGTAGCCGTTGCTCTTCTGGCCCACCGAGCGCACCTCGTAGAAGATCGCGCCCGTGACGGTGTCCTGGCCGAGCGGGGTCTCGCCCGCGGGGGCGGTGCCGCCGAGCAGCATGCGCGACAGCGCCGCGTTCGTGATGTCGATGTCGGGGTAGCGCGCGACGTGGGTCTGGCCGTAGCCGGCGAGGGCGTCGAGGCTCACCTCCGACATCTGCCGGGCGGTGTCCCACTGCTCGTCGGTCAGCCGGGACGGGTCGACCGTGCGGGCGCCGATCTGGAACTGGTTGAGGTCGGTGGTGCCGGCCACGCGCGGTGCGGAGCTCATGTGGTGCAGGTCGAGCCCGAGGTCGGGCTGCACCTCGGCGAAGAGGTTCCAGAACGCGACCGACTCGACCTGGGTGAAGTTCTCCCAGTCGCGGTTGAGGTCGGTGCGCGTCGGGGTCGTGCTCTGGCGCGTGTTCGCCTCGGACCCGTCCGGGTTGTACATCGGGATGACGACGACGGTGAGGTTCTCGCGGATGAGCCGGGCCTCGGGCGTGTTGCTGCTGCCGAGCTCCTGGAGGATGTGGAGGACCGCCTGCGTGGACTGCAGCTCGTTGCCGTGGATGCGGGCCTGCAGCCAGAACACCGTGTCGCCGGTGCCGACGGTGGCGTAGTAGAGCTCGCGGCCCTCGCCGGACAGCCCGGCCGACTCGACCGTCACGCGGCCCTGGCTGTTCGCCTCGATGGTCTGCAGGCGCCGCTGCACGTCGGCGTAGTCCGCGACGCTGCTGCGCGACACCTCCTGGTTCTCCTGCAGGCAGGGGCCACCGGGGGTGTGGGCGGGCTCCGCGCTGGCGGGGGTGGCGGCGACGGCGCTGAGGGCGCCGGCCGCGAGCAGGCCGCTCGCGCAGGCGGCGACGATCCGAGTACGCACGTGGATCTCCTTCGATCGCTTAGAGGTGCGGGGTCGACACCTTTCGTACACGTAGCCGGACTAACTACACAAGGGGTTCTCGACCGTCCGTTCGGGGACTGAGACGGCGCGGACGTCTCCGTCCGACCGCGCGACGGCCGGGCTCAGTCCTCCGCGAGCCGGCGTCGCAGGCCGGTCGCGCGGGCGGCGGGTCGCGCGACGGCGGCGGCGAACGCGTCGACGGAGCCGACCACCCGCACGTGCGACACCGCCCGGGTCAGCGCCGTGTACACCGTCTCCCGGGTCGCCAGCGGCGAGTCGGCGGTGGGCAGGACGACGGTGACCCGGCCGAACTGCGAGCCCTGGCTGCGGTGCACGGTCATGGCGTGCACGGGCCGCACGGACCCGAGGCGCACGAGCGGCACGCCGACCGGTCGGCCACCGCGCGCGAACCACGCCCGCAGCCCGCCGTGGTCCGCGCCCGGGGACGCACCGGCCCCGCGCCCGCCGCCCGGCCCGGCGTCGTCCTGCGCGCGGTCGGCGACGACGACGCCGGTGTCGCCGTTGAACAGGTTGACCTCGTAGTCGTTCGTCGTGACGAGGAGGGGCTCGCCGGGGTGGTGACCGTCCGCGCGCGAGGTGAGCAGGTCGGGGTCGGCGGCGACGAGCCAGCGCAGCGAGAGCGCCTCCCACTGCTGCACACCGCGCGGCCCGCGCCGGTGCGCGCACAGCAGGCGGTGCCCGTCCAGCGCCCGCAGCGCGCCGGCCGGGTCGCCGGCCAGGGCGGCGTGGCGCAGCGCCGTGCCCCACGCCACGACGTCGCGCTCGACGGCGGCGAGCGCGTCGAGGGGGAGCGGGGCGTCGTCGGCGACCTCGACGAGCTCGACACCGTGACGGCCCGGCCCCGCGGGCGCGTCCGGGGCTCCGGCGCCGTCGCGCAGCAGGTCGACGGCGTCCTCGACCCGGCCGTCGCGGACCGCGTCGGCGAGGCGGCCGATCGCGCTGGCGGCGTCGAAGCGGTGGTTGACGGTGAGCGCCGCGATGCCGTCGCGCACGTACGCGGCGGGGCGGGCGGGCACGACGCGCGCGCCGTGCCCGGGGACGACCACGTCGAGCGCCGCGGCAGCCCGCGCGGTCCGCGACCCCAGCGCACCGCGGTCGACGAGGTCACCGAGGACGGCGCCCGCCTCCACCGACGCCAGCTGGTCGGGGTCGCCGACGAGCACGAGGCGCGTCGTGTCGCGCAGCGCCTCGAGCAGTCGCGCCATGAGGGTGAGCGGCACCATCGACGCCTCGTCGACGACGACCACCTCGTACGGCAGCCGGTTCGTGCGGTCGTGCCGGAACCGGGACCGCGAGCCCGGTCGCCAGCCCAGCAGCCGGTGCACCGTCGTGCCCTCCAGCCGGCCGACGCGCTCGCGGTCGGCGGCGGCGAAGCCCGCGCTGGAGGAGGCGACCGCCTCGTCGAGCCGCGCGGCCGCCTTGCCGGTCGGTGCGGCAAGGGCGACCCGCCAGGTCGGGTGCTGCTCGCGCAGGAGGGCGAGGACCTTCGACACCGTCGTCGTCTTGCCCGTGCCGGGGCCGCCCGCGAGCACCGACACCCGAGACAGCGCGCACACGGCGGCGGCGAGGCGCTGGTCGGCGTCGGCGGCGGGGAAGAGCCGGTCCAGCCCGGCGCGCAGCACGTCGAGGTCGAGGTCGTCCGGTGCGGCGGCGGTGCGCCGGCGCAGCTCGTCGACGACGAGCCGCTCCTGCGCGTCGTAGCGCGCGAGCCACAGTCCCGTGCCGTGCAGCCGCAGGGGTGCGTCGTCCCCGGTGGTGAGGGCGCTCGCCGCGCACGCCGCGACCCACGCGCCCGGCTCGGGCCACGGCAGCGCGCCCAGGTCGCTCGCCCCGGCGGACGCGCCCCCGTCAGGCGTCGTCCCGTCCGGCGCCGTCGCGTCGGGTGTCGTCCCGTCCGGCGTCGTCTCGTCCGGCGTCGTCTCGTCCGGCGTCGTCTCGTCCGGCGTCGTCGCGTCCGGGTCCTCGGCGTCGAGCACGACCGTGTCGGCGACCCGCGCGAGGTCGACGACGACGGAGCCCTGGCGCGTCGAGCGGACCGCGAGCGCCGCCGCGAGGAGCACCCTGTCGTCGCTCTCGCCGACGAGCACCCCCAGCCGCGAGGCGAGGTGGACGTCGGCGGCGCTGAGCACGCCCGCGTCGTTCATGACGCGCAGCAGGCCGTCGGCGCGCAGGGCGAGGTCCGCCGACCACGGCGAGGCGGGGCTCACGCGTCACCTCCGGCGAGCAGGTCCGACAGCCCGACGACGAGCGCGGCGGGTGGCCGCCACGCGAGGACGCCGGGCGCCTCGCCGCCGTCGTCGACGACGCCGGGACCGCTCATGCCGCGCAGGTACAGGTAGAGGACCCCGCCGAGGTGCTGCTCGGGGTCGTAGCCCGGCCGGCGCCAGCGCAGGTAGCGGTGCAGCGCGGCGGAGTACAGCAGCGCCTGCAGCGGGTAGTGGGCCTCGACCATCGACCGCTCGAGCGCCGCGGCGCGGTAGTGCCACGCGGTGAGCGGCTCCTCGCGCGGCGCGAGGCGGTTCGTCTTGTGGTCCACCACGAGGTACCGCTCGGCGCCGGGTGCGCCCACCCGGACGACGGCGTCGACGGAGCCGGCGAGGTAGCCCCGCAGCGTCGTCTCCCCGCGCGCGACCGGCAGCTGCGCGAGCGCGTCGGCGTACCCGGCGAGCCGGCCGCTCGGCACGTGCTCGCGCCACAGCCGGACGAGACCGGCGAGCGTCGCGCCCGCGCCGTGCTGGGGACCCGGTCGGTCGCCGCCGGCCAGCGGCAGCTCGAAGTCGAGCTCGGGCAGCCGGTCGCCCACCCGCAGCCGCGCCCACGTGAGGTCGTCGGCGAGGGGTCCGAGGGGCGTGGCGAGGGCCACCTCGAGCGCCCGGGCCAGGACCGGGACGTCGGTGCCGCCGCGCGCGAGCCGGGCCACGAGAGCGCCGACGTCGTCGCCGGGGGAGTACCGCTCGAGCACGAGGTGGACGAGCGTGCCGAACCCGGTGCCGCCGGCCAGGTCGTGCCACAGCGACGGCACGTCGAGCAGGTGGGCGTCGGCCGCGGCGTCCACCGGCGGCGCCGGGTCCGCCGCAGCCACGACGGCGTCGACCTCGTCGTCCTTCTGCCGGGCCTCCGCCTCGCTCGCGAACGGCGCCTGCGGGCCCTCGACGGCGGGAAGCGGCCCCGTGCCGTAGGTCGCCTCGTGGGCGTCGTGGGTGAGGGCGCTGTAGGAGGTGCGTCGCCAGCCGAGGTCCGGCTCGCGCCCGAGCCGGGCGAGCGTGAGCCGTGGCCGCGCAGTCGTGGGCGGCTGCCACACCCCGAGCGGGGCGCTGCCCGGGACCGGGACGGTGCGAACGTCGAGCGCGCCGCCCGTCGTGGCGGCGCGGGCACGGAACGCCCGCAGCGCGTCGGCGTCGCCCGGCACGGGGACGTGGAACGGGGCGACGGTGGTCGGGTCGTCGTGCAGCAGCAGCCGCTGCAGCGGCGAGGACGGCGTGTTGCTCGTCGGGCACCACCACGTCACGACCTTGCCCTGGGCGCGCGTGAGCGTGACGTAGGCCAGGCGCAGCTCCTCGGCGGCCTCCTCGTCCTGGTGCTGCCGCACGTGCTCGCCGAACGCGGGCCCGGTGGGACCGCCCACGTCGCGCCTGCGCACCCCGGCCGCGTCGTGGAACACCGGGTGCGCGGGCGGCCGGCCCGTCCAGTGGTTCCACAGCGACGGCGCGAGGACGACCGGGAACTCCAGGCCCTTGCTCGTGTGGGAGGTGAGCACCTGCACGGCGTCGGCGTCGGTCTCCAGGCGGCGGCTGCGCTCGACCGTGCCGTCGCTGCGCTCGGTGCGGCGCCGGCACAGCCACGACGCGAGCGCCGTAAGGCCGAGGTCGCCGCCGAGCGACTCCTCGTGCAGCACCTCGGCGACGTGACGGAGGTCGGTGAGGACGCGCTCGCCGTCGGGCTGGGCGAGCAGCCGCTCCTGCACCCGCAGGTCGACCTGCACGCGCTCGAAGAGCGCCGCGACGCCGCGCGCGGCGAGCACGCGGGCCCACGTGCGCAGCCGCAGGGCGAGGTCGTCGACGGCGGGCGCCTCGCCGTCGAGGTCGGCGGCGGTGAAGCCGACGAGCCGTCCGACGCCGAGCCGGCGCACCCGGGCTGTGCGGTGCGGCTGCTCGAGCGCCTCCAGCAGGTGCTGCCACTCCTCGGCCGCCCCGGTGGTGAAGACGCTCGTGCGGCCCGAGACCACCGCGGGCACCCCCGCGCGCCGCAGCCATGACTGCACCCCGAGCGCCTCGGAGTTGCTGCGCACGACGACCGCGACGTCACCCGGGTGCAGCGGCCGTTCGGCGCCGCCGCGCGGGGTGAGGGTCGTGCCGTCGAGCAGCTCGACGACCCGTCGCGCGCAGTCCTCCTGCACCGCCGCCCGCGCGGCGCGGGCCGTCACGAGGCCCGCCCCCGTCGTGTCGCGCGGGCCCAGCCCGTCGCGCTGGAGGACGCGCAGCTCGACGGGCGCGCCGACGGCCGGGCCGTCCAGCACGCGCCCCGGGTGCGCCGCCGACACCGGGCGCACCCGGATGCGCTCGTCGCCGAGGGCCGCCCCGGCGAGCACCCCGTCGAGCCCGCGCAGCACACCCGCGTCGCTGCGGTGGTTGCGCGGCAGCGTCGCCTGCTGGTCCGTGGCCGCGCGCGCGTCGAGGTACGCGGCGACGTCGGCGCCGCGGAAGCCGTACACCGCCTGCTTGGGGTCGCCGACGAGCACGAGCGTCGCCTGCCCGTGGAAGGCCGTCCGCAGGATCCGCCACTGCACGGGGTCGGTGTCCTGGAACTCGTCGACGAGCACGACGGAGAACCGCGCGCGCATGCGGGCCGCCGCCACCGCGGCCGTCGCGGGGTCGGCGAGGGCGTCGTCGAGGCGCAGCACCATGTCGTCGTAGGTGAGCAGGCGGCCGGCGCGGGTGCGGCGGGCGACCTCGTCGCGCACCGCCGAGGCCACCCGCACCCGCAGCCGCGTGGGCTCGTCGACCGCCTCCGCGTCGGCCGGGACGAGCGGGGTCGCGGGGTCGAGGCCGACCTCGCGGGCGAGGCGGCGGAAGGTGTCGACGTCGAGCCCGGGCCGCTCCTCGGAGCGTGGTGCACCCCACTTGCGGACGTACAGGTCGTCGGCGACCTCGCCGACGAGGTCGGACGGGTCCTCCACGAGCACGGCGTCGCGGTCGTGGTCCGCCGCGGTGCCGAGCTCGACCAGCATGGCGTGGCAGAACGCGTGGGTCGTGGTGACGGTGGCGCCGTCGAAGTCCGCGAGGGCCCGGTCGAGGCGCTCGACGTGCAGCGCGGCGACGCCCGGCGCGGCCTCCTCCGCAGCGCGGGCGGCGGCTCGCGCCCGGTCCGACACGAGCCGGTCGCGGACGCGCTCGCGCAGCTCGCGCGAGGACTCCCGGCTGAAGGACACGACGAGCAGCCGGTCGACCGGCACGGCCTCCTCCGCGACGTAGCGGGAGACCAGCCGCGCGATGGTGAACGTCTTGCCGGTCCCGGCGCTCGCCTCCAGCACCGACGTGCCCGTCGGCAGCGGGCCGTCGAGGTCGAACGGCTCGGGCTCCGTCGCGCGGTCCGCGCTCACAGCACGTCCCGCGTCTCGGCGTCGAGCAGCGGGGTCCACAGCCGGCGGGCGAGCACCCCGAAGCGGTCGCCCTCCTCCTCCGCGGCCACGTGCGGGACGGCGCTGCCGGCGTCGGCCGCCGTCGCGCTTGCGGCGAGGAGGTCCGCGAGCGGGACGCTCCCGCCGTGGACGAGCACGTGCTCGGGCTCGGACTGCTCCCCGCCGTAGCCGTTGGGACTGTCCTCCCACTTCTGCGCGGCGACGGTCCGGGCGATCGTGACGCGCTTGCCCTCGTGGCGCCGGCCCGCGTACGCCCCGGCGGTCGCGCACGGCAGCGGCAGCGGTGCGGCGAGCCCGGCGCGGTGCAGGTCGACGAGGTCGCCCAGCAGCACCCGGGCGCGCCCGGGCTCGACCGGGCCCAGCACGCTGCGCGCGCAGCGGGCCTTGTCGCGGCCCGTGCCACGGCCGAGCGTGACGGCCTGCCACGGCCGCTCGTCGGCGCCGGCGGACAGCGCCAGCAGCCGCACCCACGCGGTGAGCCGGTGCCTGGCCGCGAGCGAGGAGAAGGCGACCGAGACGAGGCAGTCCCCGCGCGTCCCGGTGACGGTGCCGGTGAGCCGGGTGCCGTCCCCGAGGTCGACGGCGACGTCGTGGGAGCCGGGCTCGTGGGCGTACCAGAACCCGGCCGCGGCGGCGAGCGCCTCGACCTGCGCTCCGACGTCCTGCAGCACGCGGGTCCCCAGCGGGCCGGGCGGCAGGGTGCCGCGGCCCCGCTCCAGCGCTGCGACGGTCGCGATGTCGAGGCCTGCGAGCCGGTCGCGGAGCAGGCGGTCGCCCACGCCCCACCGGCCGAGCCCGTCCAGCTCCACGGGCAGCTCGTCGTCGGGGTCGTCGTCGCGCTCGGCGAGGGACAGCTGCAGGCGCTGGCGCAGGTACTGCCGCGCGGGGTGGACGAGCAGACGGACGAGGTCCTCGAGGCCGACGTCGCCGGGCGGCGGGACCGGCAGCGGCGCCCCGAGCAGCGGGGCCGGCGCCCGCCGGTCACCGGTCGCGGCGAGCGCGCCGCGGAACGCCCGCGGGTCGAAGCCGAAGGACCGGCCCGTGCCGTCGGTGCCGAGCGCGCCGGGGGTGAACGCGCGGGCGTCGAAGGGCTGCAGCGGGTGGTGCGTGGTGACCGCCTCGCGGCCCGGTGACCCGCCCGGGCCGACGACGGTCCGGTCGACGGCGTCCAGCAGCTCCCCCAGCGGCACCGCGGGCGGGACGGGGCCGCCGGTCCGCTCGTCGTGCCCGGTGAACAGGACGACGAGGTGCTCACCGGCCGCGCCGACCGCGTCCAGCAGCAGCTGCCGGTCCTCGCTGCGCGGGTCGCGGTCGCCGACCCACGGCTCCCGCGTGAGGAGGTCGTCGCCGTCCCGGACGGTCCGGCGCGGGAAGGCCCCGTCGTCGAGGCCGAGCAGGACGACGACGCGGTGGGGCACGGACCGCATCGGCACGAGCGTGCAGACGGTGAGCGCGCCGGTGCGGAACCCCGTGCGGGTCGGGCGCCCGGCGAGCGCCTCGCGCAGGACGGGGCGCAGCTCGGCGAGCGCGAGCGTCGGTCCCTCCTGCGTCGACCCGCCCTGCGACGACCCGCCCTGCACCGCGGCCTCGGGGTCCGGCAGCAGGGCCTCCTCGAGGACCTCGCGCACCTGCCGCTCCTGCCAGGCGGCGTCGCGCTCCGGCGCCGCGAGCCGCAGCGTCGCGCGCTCGAGCACGTCCGCCCACGTCGCGGGCGGGTGGGTGGCGCCCAGCTCCGCGTGGACGGCGTCGAGGCGGTCCAGGAGCTCCGCGACCCGGCCCAGCAGGTCGAGGTCGGCGGAGTCGACGTCGTCGACGGGCACGAGCCCCGCGACGGGTCCCGCGGCGGCGCCGCGACCCTGCTCGACCGCCGCGCCCAGCAGGAGCCGGTCCAGGCCGCGCCGCCACGTGCCGTCGCCGACGTGGTGCAGCTGCCACGCGGCGCGGTGCTCGCGGTGCAGCCCCCAGCGGATGCCCGCCGCGCCCACCCAGTCCCGCAGCCGCTCGACCGCGTCGTCGTCGAGGCCGAACCGGCGCGCCACCGCGGGGTGCCCCGCGAGGTCGAGCACCTCGCTCGCCCCGAGGCGCCCCGGGGCGAGGTCGAGCAGCCGGTCGAGGACGGCGAGCAGCGGGTTCGACTGGTGCAGCGCGCGGTCGGCCACCCGCACCCGCAGCCGCGACGCCGGGTGGACGTCGACCGGGGCCGTCGCGTCCGTCTCGCCGCGCGTGGCGAAGGTGGCCGCGAGCAGCGGCGCGAACGACTCCACGTCGGGGCACATGACGAGCACGTCGCGCGGCTCGAGGGTCGGGTCGTCGGCCAGCAGCCCGACGACGACCTCACGCAGCACCTCCACCTGCCGCGTGCGGCCGTGGCAGGCGTGAACCTGCACGCTGCGGTCCCCGGGCGCGAGCGGCACCGGTGCCGCCGGCACCCGGTCGGCGACGAGGTCGGCGCGCAGCCGCTGCAGCAGCGTGCCGGGTCCGCCCGCGGGCTCGTCCCGCTCGCCGGCCCCGGGCGCGTGGTGCACGTCGACCGCGTCCGGCACGTGGGCGCGCAGCAGCTGCTGCAGCTCGCGCACGTCGCGCGACAGGCTGCGCAGCAGCGGGTTGCGCACCGGGGTGCGGTCGTCGGCGCGACGGACCACGGGCGGCCGCGCCGCGACGGCCTCCCACAGCGCCGGCGAGGCGTGGTGCAGCCACACGTGCACGTCGCGGTGCTCGGCGAGCGCGGCCAGGAGGTCGAGGTCGGTGCGCGGCAGACGGCTCACGCCGTACAGGTGGAGGCGGGCGGGGGCGGCGACGTCGCCCGGCCGGTCCCGCACCGACGCGCACACCTCCTCGCGCAGCCGTACCGGTCCGGGTCCGCCGAGCTCGGCGAGGACGAGCCGCCACAGGCGGGGCTGCCACTGCTCGTGCGCCTCGACCGGCTCCCAGGCGTCCTCCCGCGGCAGGACCGCCTCGCCCTCGGCCCAGCGTCGGAGCACCTCGGGCCGGGAGCGGGCGTAGGTGTCGAAGAGGCGGGCGACGTGCGTGGCGAGGCTGAGCCGTCGACCGGTGGGGGCACCGGACCGCTCGCCACCGACGTGCAGGTGCCGCCGGGGCACCGCGCACCAGTCCTCCTGCAGCGCCGCGTCGAGCACCGTCAGCAGCGGCAGCGCGAGGCGCTCCGGGTCCCAGGCGGCGAGCGCGCGCGCCGCCTCCGGCGCCGCGCCGGCGGCGAGGTCGTCGAGCACCCGCCGCGGGGACGGGAACGCGACGTTCGCGCACACGCCGTCCTCCCGGCCCGACGTGCCGTCACCGCCGGCGTCGGTCGCGGCCGCCGTGCCGAGGCGGTGCGACAGCCGCTGGGCGAGCCACCGTTCCACCCCGCGCGCCGGGACGGCGACGAGCTCGGTCGCGAACGGGTCCGCCAGGGGGGCGGCGAGGACGTCGGCGAGGCCGTCGGCCAGCACGGTCGCGCGCTCCGCGCGGTGCACGACGAGCACGCCCTCACCTCTTCGTCCGCCGGCCCTGGTGCGGCCCCTGGTCCCGTTCCCGATGTCGAGGGGGACCCTAGCGACGGGGCGGGACACATGGGCGAGGGCCGCCGAGGGCGCTGGTCACCCGCCGGGCCGGACCGCCCCCGACTCGTAGGCCGCCACGACGGCCTGCACCCGGTCGCGCGCGCCGAGCTTGGCGAGCAGCCGCGTGACGTGCGCCTTGACGGTCGCCTCGGTGACGAACAGCCGGGCCGCCACCTCCGCGTTCGACAGGCCCTGCGCCACCAGGAGCCACACCTCGCGCTCGCGCGCGCTCAGGTGGGCGCCGGGGTCGGTGCCGGTGCCGGCCGCGGGTGCGCGCAGGTAGCGCTCGATGAGGCGGCGCGTGACGGCGGGGGCGAGCAGCGCCTCGCCCGCGGCGACCGTCCGGACGGCCTCGACCAGGCGCGACGGCGGGGCGTCCTTCAGCAGGAAGCCACCCGCGCCCGCCTGCAGCGCCCGGTACACGTACTCGTCGAGGTCGAAGGTCGTGAGGACGAGCACCGCGGGCGCGTCAGGGTGCTCGCGGAGCCGTCGCGTCGCCTCGATCCCGTCGACGTGCGGCATGCGGACGTCCATGACGACGACGTCCGGGCGCAGCTCGAGCGCGAGCCGGACCGCCTCCTCGCCGTCCGCCGCCTCCGCCACGACCTCGAGGTCCGCGGCCTCGAGCAGGCCGCTGATGCCGGAGCGCACGAGGGCGTGGTCGTCGGCGACGAGGACCCGGAGGACGGCTGCGCCCCCGGGGCCGCGGTCGGCGCTCACGCGTGCCCGACCGGCACGTGCGCGTGGACCCGCCAGCCGCCCTCGCCGTCCGGTCCGGCCGCGAGCGTCCCGCCGTACACGCGCACGCGCTCGGCCATGCCCGGCAGGCCGTGCCCGCCGCGGGACAGCCCGCTGCCACCGGGCCGGGGCGGGGGGCCGTTGACGACCTCGACGTCGACCCCGTCGCCGGCGGTGGCGACCCGCACGGTCGTCGGCGCACCGGGCGCGTGGCGCAGCACGTTGGTGAGCGACTCCTGCACGATCCGGTGGACGGCGAGCGACAGCCCGTCGGGCAGGGACCCCTCCACGGTCGTCGTGAGGGACACCGGCAGCCCGGCGGCGCGGGCGTCGGCGACGAGGTCCGGCACGCGGTCGAGCCCGGGCTGCGGGACGTACACCGCCTCGCCCTCCCGCAGGACGTCGAGCAGGTGGCGCATCTCCGTCATCGCCTCGGCGGCCGTGCGCCGCGCGAGACCGAGGTGGCGGCGGGCGCGCTCGACGTCGCGGTCGAGGAACTGCTCCGCGGCGCCGGTCTGGAGCACCACCACGGAGACCGCGTGCGCGACGACGTCGTGCAGCTCCCGGGCGATGCGGGCGCGCTCCGCCTCGACGGCGAGCGCGGCGCCGGCGCGGCTCTCGCGCGCGTCGGCCTCGGCGCGCACCCGCCGCTCCTCGGCGAGCCGGACCGCGAGCGCGCGCTGCCGCACGACCCGCCCACCGGCCCACGCCGCGCCCACGAAGAAGACGAGGATGAGGCCGCCGCGCACCTCGATGCCCGGCTCGCCGAAGAACCCGATCCGGCTGGCCAGCAGCATCGCCGCGACCGGGAGGGCGCCCACCACGAGCGACGGCACGAGCGGGGCCACGTGCACCGCGACGGTGAAGGAGGCGACGAGCAGACCCGGGAAGGGGGCGAACGACGCACCCGCGCCGCCGGTGGCGGACTGGACGAGGAGCACGGCGCAGACCGTCACCATGACGAGGACGGGGAACCGCCGGCGCACCACCAGCGGCGCGGTCGAGCCGACCGCGAAGGCGAGGCCGCCGGGGGAGCGCAGCTCGGGGATGACCAGCGCCTCGCACACCGCCCACAGGGCCAGCGCCCCCGCCACGGCGAGGTCCAGCCGCGTGGTCCAGCGCGGTACCCGGGACACCGCGACGGCCGGGTGCTCGCCGGCGCCGACGACCGCAGGGGCGCTCGCGACGGCGGCGGGGCTGCTGCTCACGGCGGGACCGTACGCCGGTGCCGCCCGGGTCCGCGTCGTCCTCGGGTCGACACCGGGGTCGACCCAGGTCGACACCGCCCGCCCGGTGGTCGAGGCGGAAGGAGTCGACCCGCGCCCGATGCCCGCCCGACCCGCGCGTTCCTAGCGTCCCGGTCGACGGCACCGCCAGGGTGCCCCGAGCCCGAGAGGCCACCGACATGACCCGCACCACCCTCACCCCCGCCACGACCGCCGAGCAGCCCGGGACCGCCCGCGCCCCGCGGCCGCTGCGCGTCGACACCGAGTCCGCGACGCGCCGTCGCGACCGGGTCGGCGGCGCCGCCGCCGTGCTCGCCGGCGTCCTGTCCGCCGCCATCGGCGTCACGCAGGTGCTCTTCCCGCAGGACCTGGACCCGGCGATCGACCCGCGGACGCGCGTCATCCTCGTCGGCTTCTCGCTCGTGCTGTGGGCGCTCGTGCCCGTGCACCTGCGCCTGGCCGCCCGGGCCCGGTCGCGCTGGGGCGGCGTCGCCGCGTCCTGCGGCACCGTCCTGCTGACGGTCGGCACCGTCAGCAGCGCCGTGAACGGCGCGGACCTCGCGATCTTCCCGCCGGTCGCCGTCGTCGCGAACGCGCTGTGGCTCGTCGGCTCGGTCGCGCTGGCGGTCTCGCTGTGGCGGACGCGCCGCGTCCCGCGGGCCGTGGCCGCGCTGCTCGTCGTCGTCATGCCGGCCTCGATCCTCGGCTCGCAGAACGGCGGCGCCGTGCTGGCGGGCGGCTACCTGCTCGTGGTCGGGCTGCTGCTGCTGACGGCGCGGCTGGACCGGCGCGCCTGAGCCGCACCGCACGCCCGGGGCGAGGGCCTGGCACGATCGCGCGCGTGCTGACGCGGGCGGTCGGCCGGGCCCTCGCCGGCCCGGTCGACGGGGTGCGGTGGTCGGTGGTCGTGCGCGACGGCACGGGCGCCGTGCTCGCGGCCCACGAGCCGGACGCGCTCCGCTCGAGCGCGAGCGTGGGCAAGCTCCTGCTGCTGCTGGAGGTCGCCCGGGCGATGGGGGAGGGCCGGCTGGCGGCGGACGGGCGGCTCGCCCGGCGGACGGACCTCGACGTCGCCGACTCCGGGCTGTGGCAGCACCTGCGGGCGGAGGCCCTGCCCGTCGCCGACCTCGCGGTGCTCGTCGCCGCCCTCAGCGACAACCTCGCGACCAACGTCCTGCTGGACGCGGTCGGCGGGACGGCGCCGGTCGCCGCGACGGCCGCCGCGGCGGGGCTCGCCGACGTCGCCCTGCTCGACCGCGTGCGCGACCGGCGCGGTCCGGGTGACCCGCCGCGCCTGAGCGAGGGCAGCGCGGCGGGCTGGTCGGCGCTCGTGCACCGGGTGGCGATCGACGACCTGCCGTGGCCCGGTGTCGCCGCGCGCGTCCGCGGCTGGCTGACGACAGCCGTCGACACCTCGATGGTCGCCTCGGCCCTGCACCTGGACCCGCTGGCCCACGGCGGGTCCAGGTGGTGGGGCAAGACCGGCACCGACACCGACGTGCGGGCCGACGTCGGCCACGTCAGCGGGCCGGGCGGCCGGCTGTCCTACGCCGCGATCGCGGAGGGCGACCTCGGCGGGTCGGGCCTCGACGCCGTCATGACGGGGATGCGAGACCTCGGCGCGGCGCTGCGCGCCGAGGTCGCAGGGGGACCCGGCGGGTCGCTCAGAGCGTGACGACGACCTTGCCGCGGCCGTGCCCGCGCTCGCTGTGCGCGTGGGCGTCGGCGACCTGCTCCAGCGGGTAGGCGGCCGCGACCTCGACGACGAGCGAGCCGTCGGCCACCAGGCCCGCCAGGTGGGCGAGCTGGTCGCTGTCGGGCCGCACGAACACGTAGCGACCGCCGCCGCCGAGCACGCCGGCGGCGTCGGTCACCGACACGACGCGGGAGCGGTCCTCGACGAGCTCGAACGACGCGGCGACGGCGTCGGGGCCGACGAGGTCCACCGCGGCGCTCACCGGACCGCCGACGACGTCACGGACCCGCTCGACGAGGCCGTCGCCGTACACGACCGGCTCGATGCCGTAGCCGCGCAGCGCGTCGTGGTTGCCCTCGCTGGCGGTGCCGACGACGCGGGCGCCGCGCAGCCGCGCCAGCTGGCTCGCGAGCAGCCCGACGCCGCCGGCGGCGGCGTGGACGAGGACCGTGTCGCCCTCGCGCACCCCGGCGGCCTCCAGCGACTGCAGCGCCGTCAGCCCGGCGAGCGGCAGCCCGCCCGCGGCCTCCCACGCGGCGCCGTCGGGCAGGGGCGCGAGGTGCCGGGTGGCGGCGCGCACCAGCTCCGCGGTCGTGCCGTGCTGGATGGAGTCCTTCCGCACGTAGCCGACCACGCGGTCCCCGACGGAGTAGCCGGCCACCGCGGGCCCGACGGCCTCGACGGTGCCGGCGACGTCCCAGCCCGGGACCACGGGGAAGTGCGAGGGGAAGGCGCCGTCGAGGTGGCCCTGGCGGACCTTCCAGTCGACGGGGTTGACGCCGGCGGCGGCGACGCGGACGACGACGTCGTCCGGGCCCGTCACCGGGTCGGGCAGCTCGCCCACCTGGAGGACGTCGGGTCGCCGTAGCGGTCGTAGAAGGCTGCTCTCACGGCGGGCGGCAACGACGGGGACCGGCTGCCTCTTCCCGGTCGCGGCGGCCGGTGACCGTCCCGGTGCCGGCCGGGGCGCGGGTACCGGTGAGTAACCGGAACGTCGGCAAAAGTATCCGCTGAGTTTGCTTGACCTCACAGCCCGTGACAGGAAAGGTGCGTCCCGTTCCAACTCCATAACCCACCACTTCGAAGGGGTCCCGAAGTGCACATCTCCAAGTACGCCGTCCTGGCGTCCTCGGCGGCGATCGCTGCCGCCACCACGTTCGTCGTCGTCGCTCAGCCGGCGTCGGCGGCGCTCACCACCCGCTGCACCGGCGAGGCCGGGGCCGTGACGGTCCCGGGCGACCTCGTCGTCCCGGCCGACCGGTCGTGCGTCCTCGTCGGGACGACGGTGTCCGGCAGCGTCCGCGTCGCGGCCGGGGCCGACCTCGTGCTCGAGGGCGCGACGATCGGCGGTGACCTGCGCGCCGTCGACGACGCGTTCGTCGACGCGATCGACAGCACCATCGGCGGGCAGGTGCTCGGCCGCGACCAGTTCGGCCTCTACCTCGAGGGGTCGGAGGTGTCCGGTGCGCTGCTGCAGCGGGCGCGCGGCACGACCGAGTACGACCCGTTCCTGTACGTGTTCGACACCGACGCGGCCTCGCTCGACAGCCGCGCCGGTGAGGTGTTCGTGGAGTCGGCCGAGCTCGGCTCGCTCTTCTCCGTCAACGGTGTCTACACCGACCTGTTCGACACCGTCATCGACGGTGCGCTGACCGTGCGCAACAACGAGCTCGGCGGCATCGTCTGCGAGAGCGAGATCTACGGCGACGCCGAGTACCGCGGCAACGGCTCGGTCCTGCAGATCGGCGGGAGCAGCGAGCTCTCGGCGTGCGAGGGCGCGAGCTACTGGGGCGGCAACGTCTCCTTCGTCAACAACTCCGCGACGGACGGGTTCGACATCTCGAACAACATCGTCGCGGGTGACCTCACCGGCTCGGGCAACGACCCGCTGCCGACGGGCTCGGGCAACCGCGTCCGTGGCGAGATCGCCCTCGAGTTCGCCGCGGACGACGCGGAGGCCTCGATCGCCCAGCGCTCGACCATGTCCCTGCAGTCGCAGGAGCTGGCCGAGGAGGTCTCGGCGCAGCGCGGCGAGGAGCTCCAGCAGCGCATCGAGCAGCGTCGCGGCGCGGCCGAGAAGGACGCGGCGGCCACCCCGCAGCGTCAGGCGCTCGTGCCGGGCAACGGCTGACGGACCCGTGACCGGTCCACCGGGCCGGTAGCGGCCGGAACGGCCGAGGACGACGGAGGGCCGCCCGACGAGGTAGTCGGGCGGCCCTCCCGTCTGTCCGGGGCGCGGGCCCGGCGGGTCCGCCGGAGCCGGCAGCCCCTGCTCGGCGCGGTCAGCGCCTGGTCGGACGGACCGTCTCCGCCGCCTTGCGGATCCCACGGGCGATCCGCGAGCTGGGACCGCGCCGCTCCTCGACGACGTCGGCGAGCTTCTTGGCCCCGGCGGCGGCCACGGGGACCGCGACGGCCAGGACGGCCCAGCGGAGCAGTCGTGCGCGCATGGTGACCTCCGTAGCGTTGGTTGTCGTCCGCTCGTCCCGCGGGCACCCGCCCTGGGTGCGGGTCGAGCCTCGGGCGGCGCCGCCCGACGGTGCCGTCGAGCGGTGCGGGTGCGTCGGCGATCGAGTACCCGGGGCGCAGGCGTGCGAAACGGGGACCCGGGGTACTGCCACCCCGTGCCACGACTGCGACGCTCCACCCCGTCCGGCGCGGGTCTCACCCGGCGCCGGGCCGGTCGGGGCTGGGTGTACCTCGACAGCGACGGGGCCCGCATCACCGACCCGGACGTCATCGGGCGCTGCGCCGGGCTCGTCATCCCGCCGGCGTGGAAGGACGTGTGGATCTGCCCGTGGCCCAACGGCCACCTGCAGGCCGTCGGCACCGACGCGGCGGGTCGCCGTCAGTACCTGTACCACCCGCAGTGGCGGGCGGCCCGCGACGAGGAGAAGCACCAGCGGGTGCTCGACATCGCCACACGGCTGCCCCAGGCGCGACGCACCGTCGTGGACCACCTGGGGCGTGGCGACATGTCGCGCGAGCACGTGCTCGCGGCCGCGTTCCGGCTGCTGGACCTCGGGCTCTTCCGGGTCGGCGGCGAGAGCTACGCCGCGGACAACGGCTCGTTCGGGCTCGCGACGCTGCGGCGGCAGCACGTGAAGGTGACCGACGAAGGCATCACGTTCGACTACACGGCCAAGCACGGCCAGCGCCGCCGTCTGGTGCTGCAGGACGAGTCGTGCGCCGAGGTGGTCCGCACCCTCAAGCGCCGGCGCGACCGCAGCGAGGAGCTGCTGGCGTGGCGGACCGTCGAGGGCGGCCGCACGCGCTGGCGCGACGTGACGAGCGGCGACGTCAACGACTACGTGCAGGAGGTCGTCGGGCCGGACACCACGGCGAAGGACTTCCGCACGTGGCACGCGACCGTGCTCGCGGCCCGCGCGCTCGCCGACGCGGGCCCCGCCGAGGACCTGTCGCGGACCCGGCGGGCGCGGACGGTCACCGCGGTCATGCGGGAGGTCTCGGAGCACCTCGGCAACACCCCGAGCGTCGCGCGCGCGTCGTACGTGGACCCGCGGGTCGTCGACCTGTGGGAGGACGGCATCAGCATCGCCCCGGTCGTCACGGCGCTGGGGGCCGAGGGCAGCGCCGACGTCGCGCCGGGGGAGCGGACCGAGGACGCGCAGGACGCGCTCGAGCGCGCGGTGCTGGAGCTGCTCACCCTGCCGCCGCTCAAGGCGCAGGTGCGGCTGCAGCGCACGGCGCGCCAGGTGGCGAAGGGACCGGCGGCCCGGCGCCGCGACCGCTCGCGCGGCGCGGCCTGACGGCCCCGCTCAGTCGTCGTCGCGGCGGCGCAGGAGCCCCATGCCGGGCAGGCCCTCGACGAGACGGCGCAGGTCGTCGACGGTCTCCAGCAGCGCGTGGACGTCGGGGCCGACCTGCTCGAGCCGCCGCATGACCGGCAGCAGGTCGCCGTCCAGTCCCGCCAGGACGGTGGGCAGGCGGTCGACGACGGCGACCGCCGCGTCGACCTCGTCGGTGTCGATGGAGCCGACGAGCCGGCGGGCGACCGGCAGCGCCTCCGCGGCGATCGGCTCCACCTGGTCCACGAGCGCCGTGCCGCGCTGCACCGCCCCGCTCGCGGCGGACGCGACCCGGTCGGCCTTGCCGGTGACCCGGCGGACGAGGTCCACCTGCTCCTGCGCGTGGGCGGTCACCGCGCCGACGCGTTCGACCGCGGACTCCGCCGCCGCGGCCGCCGACTCCGCGCGGGCCAGGACGGCCTCGGCGCGCGCGACGAGCGCGTCGATGCGCGTCAGCAGCGTGTCGGCCCGGCCGACCAGCCCGACCGCGGTCTGCACCAGGTCGGCCGCGGAACCGACCACGTCGGCGAGCAGACGGTCCGGTCTCGGGATCACCACGGGAGCCTCACGGCTGAAGAGTGGGGCACCGCTCGGACACCCGCCAGCGGACGGAGGGCGGTCCCTCCGGACGTGACTGCGGTGGGGACCGGGACCTTCACAACAACCCCTGCGCTCCTGTGACCCTGACCCGCGGTCCCCACCGCGTACCGGAGCACTACCCGCCGCCGGCGGGACCAAACCTCGTCGCACGTCGCGTCATCCCGCCTATGTCCGCCGGGTGTAGGTGACCTGTTTCCGTCCGGTGCGGTCGGTGGTGACGGCGTGCTGGTAGGTGGGGTCGTGGACGCGTCGGTGGTGGTGCCCGCACAGGGGCACGGCCTTCGCCAGGTCGGTGGGGCCGAGGGTGGCCCAGGGGTCCTCGTGGTGCAGCTCGGTCCACGCGTAGGGCCGGTCGCAGTCTCGGGCGGCGCACGTGTCGTACACGGTGGCCAGGGCGGTGCGGTGGGCCTCGGTGAAGAACCGGCCGGCCCGGCCGAGGTCCAGCGGCAGCGAGGCACCACCCAGGACGGCGGGTACGACGCCCGCCCCGCACGCCAGGCGCCGGGCCTGCCCGGCCGAGACCGCGTGTCCGGTGTCCAGGCGGGCGGTGCCGAGGTTCCCGGTCGCCTCGTGCAGCTGGGCGAGGCTCATCGTGACCACGACGGTGGCGGCGACCTTGCCGTGCAGCCGGTCGGTCGGCAGGTGCTCCAGCAGGTCCGCGAACGCCAGACCCCGCTCGTTCGCCCGCTCCTGCGCCGTCGGTCGCTCCTGCGCGCTCGCCGGTCGGGCCGGCTGCTTCACAGTCGAAGCCGGCTGCCCGGTCGGGGCCGGCTGCCCGGTCGGGGCCTGCTGTCCGGTCGAGGTGCTGTGCCCGTCCGACTCGGCTCGTCCCGCGCGGCGGGGTGCGGTCATCTGCTGCACCGCCTTCACCAGCACCGCGGCGGAGGCGCTGGGCAGGGTGGCCCACAGGTCGGTGGTGCCGTCGGTGTTGTCCCGCCACGACAGCCGTGTCCGAGCCCGCGCGCGTTCCTCCTCCGAGCGCTGCACACGGTCCTCGTGCGCGGCGACCTCCCGCGCCGACAGCCGCGCCGCCTCGACCGCCCGCGCCGCCAGGCGCCGCAGCTCGGCCGGGGACACCTCCCGCGCCCGGGCGACCAGCCGTTGTTCCACCGCCGCCCGGCGTTCCGCGGACAACCCCGCGGGCAGGTCCCGCATCGTCCGCGCGATCACCGCCGCGGACTCCCGCGGCACGTCCCCGGCGCTCATCGCCTGCCGGGTCACCGGCAGGGACGTCGCGAGGTCCCCGGCCAGCGCCACGTCGGCGGCCGCGGCGGCGCCGCTGGTCTTCGAGCGGCCCGCCAGCCACGCCGACGTCCCCGACGCACCCGAACCCGACGCGACGTCGGCGGTGTCCGCGGCCCGCACCAGCGCCAGCCGCACCGCCTGCCACCGCGTGATCAACCGGTCCACCTCACGCAGCCGAGCCGCGACCTGCGGCACACCCGCACCAGCCGCCTGCACGTGCTCGATCTGCTCCACCAGCCCGTCCAACGCGGCCCCCGCCGACGCCAGGCGCACCGGCAGCGGATCCCAGCGAGGGACCTCCACCACCAACGCCGCCATGCAGACACACTACTCGAACACGTGTTCGAACACAAGACGTGACCGCCAGCGCGGGACAACCGACGCACACCGTCGGTGACGTATCGTGACTACCGACCGGTAGGTACTCACCTTGTCCAGGCGTTGTTCACCGAACCGTCGCCGCTGCTGGGCGCTTTGTCCTGGTTCGGTCGTTCAACCGTCACCCGCTCACCGACAGTCACGTCGACATAACGAGCGTGTAACTGCTGAGCCTGACTTCTTGACGCCGAACGATCGGTGACAAAAGGTGCGGAGGTCCCGCGCGCTCTGCTGCGCGCCTCCCTCCACGAGGAGACACCCACCGTGACAGGAACTCCCACGGGCAGGCGCGCCGTCGCCTGCCTCGTCGCGACGGCCACCGCCGTCGCCGGCGCCGCCGTGGTCGCGAGCACCCCCGCGTCCGCCGCGCCCCTCCCGTACGACGACGGCAGCTACGTCGTCCTCCTCGACGACCCCGCCGTCGCCTCCTACGACGGCAGCATCCCCGGCTTCGCCGCAACGAAGCCGCGCGAGGGCGAGGCCGTCGACGTCACCGGACGCGACGTCCGCCGCTACGCCGGCCGGCTCGCCGACCAGCAGGCCGAGCTGCTCGACGAGGTCGACGCCAAACCCACCTACACCTACCAGGTCGCCTTCAACGGCTTCGCGGCCGAGCTGGAGGGCGCGCAGGCGACGAAGCTCGCGGGCCTCCCCGGCGTCACCGCGGTCCTGCCCAACGAGGTCCGCTCCCTCGACACCGTGCAGTCCCCGGAGTTCCTCGGCCTGACGGGCGAGGGCGGCGTGTGGGACGAGCTCGGCGGCACCGACGCCGCGGGTGAGGGCGTCGTCGTCGGCGTGCTCGACTCGGGTGTCTGGCCGGAGAACCCGTCGTTCGCCGGTGACCGGCTCCGTACGGGCAGCGGCCTGCGCACGGACGGCAAGGGCCGTGTCGTCGGCCGCAACCCGCTGGTCGGGAAGCCGTTCCGGACCCGCGACGGCGAGATCTACATGCTCAAGGGCGACCGCACGGTCTTCCGCGGCGAGTGCGAGCTCGGCGAGGGCTGGGACAGCGCCGACCTGTGCAACGACAAGCTCATCACCGCCCGCTACTTCGCCGACTCCTTCCTCGCGAGCGTCGACGAGGAGAACCGCGGCGAGCACGAGTTCGTCTCCACCCGCGACGGCGACGGCCACGGCAGCCACACCGCCTCGACGGCCGCGGGCAACGACGGCGTCGCGATGTCCGTCGACGGCAACGAGCTCGGCGAGGGGTCCGGCATGGCGCCGGGCGCCAAGCTCGCCGTCTACAAGGTCTGCTGGGAGGACGACGACCCCGACACCGGCGGCTGCTACACCGCCGACTCCATCAGCGCGATCGAGCAGGCGGTCGTCGACGGAGTCGACGTCATCAACTACTCGATCTCCGGCACGACGACGACGGTCGTCGACGCGGTCGAGCTCGCCTTCTACAACGCCGCGAACGCCGGTGTCTTCGTCGCCGCCTCGGCCGGCAACTCCGGCCCCAACGAGTCGACCACGGCGCACAACAGCCCGTGGGTGACCACCGTCGGCGCGACCACGTTCAAGCGCGACGAGGGCACGGTCGTGCTCGGCAACGGCGCGAAGTACCTCGGCGCGAGCGTCATCACCGCCCCGCTGGCCCCCACGCCGGCCGTGCTGTCGAGCGAGGTCGCCCTCGCCGGAGCCGACCCGGTGCAGGCGAGCCTGTGCACCCCCGGCACGCTCGACCCCGCCCTCGTCGAGGGCAACGTCGTGGTCTGCGACCGCGGCGTCATCGCCCGCGTCGACAAGTCGCTCGCGGTCGCCCAGGCCGGCGGCGTCGGCACGGTCCTCGCGAACGTCACCGAGGGCAGCCTCGACCCCGACTACCACACCATCCCGACGGTCCACGTGGACGAGGTCAAGGGCGCGGAGATCAAGGAGTACGTCGGGTCCGCCGACGCCCCCACCGTCGCCTTCGAGCCCGGTGACACCACCGGCGGCGAGCCCACCCCGATCCCGCAGATCGCCGGGTTCTCCTCGCGCGGGCCGTCGCTCGCCTCGCGCAGCGACATCATCAAGCCCGACATCGTCGCCCCCGGCGTCGCCGTCGTCGCCGCCGTGGCCCCCGGCCCGAACAACGGCAACGACTTCAACGCGATCTCCGGCACCTCGATGTCCGGGCCGCACATCGCCGGTCTCGGCGCGCTCATCCTCGGCGAGAACCCGCTGTGGCACCCGAGCGCGGTGAAGTCGGCGATGATGACGACCGCCGACGACATCGTCGAGGCGGACGGCAGCACCGAGACCGACCCGTTCGTCCAGGGTGCCGGCTTCGTCGACCCGGACCAGATGTTCACCCCGGGCCTCGTGCTCGAGGCGGACGAGGAGGACTGGGCCCGCTTCTACGCCGGCCAGGGCCTGCAGCTGGGCGCGCCCGGCGAGGAGTACGAGCCGATCGCCGCGAGCGACCTCAACTACCCCTCCGTCGCGATCGGCCAGCAGGCCGGCCCGCAGACCGTGACCCGCACGTTCCGCGCCCTCCAGGCCGGCACGTGGGACGTCTCGGTCGACGTGCCCGGCTTCGACGTGACGACCTCGGTCGACACCGTCCGCGGTGACGCCTCCGGGCGTCGCTCGACGAGCGTCGACTTCACCTTCACGCGCACCGACGCCGAGCTCGCGTCCTTCGCGACGGGCTTCATCACGCTCGAGGGCCCGACGACGGTCCGCATGCCGGTCGCCCTGCGCCCGGTGTCGGTCGCGGCGCCGGCCGAGGTGACCGCCGACGTGGCCGACGGCTCCGTCGAGGTGGGCATCACGCCGGGCTTCACCGGCAGCCTGCCGCTGGAGACCGCCGGCCTCGCCGAGGGCACGGTCCTGTCGGGGACCTTCCCGCAGGGCGCCAACCGGTACGTCTTCACGACCGTCCCGGAGGGCACGTCGTTCGCCCGCTTCGACCTCGATGCGGCCGACGACGACGCGGACCTCGACCTCACGGTCTACCGCCTCAACGCCGCGGGCAACGCGATCGTCGCGCTGGCCGGGCAGTCGGCGACCGGTGCGGCCGACGAGCGGGTCGACCTGCTCGACCCGGTGCCGGGCACGTACTACTCGGTGGTCAACAACTACGCGAACGCGCCCGGGTCCGACGCGGAGGCCTTCGACTTCACGACGTACGCCGTGACGCCGCAGACCACCCTGGGCGACCTCACCGCCGTGCCGAACCCGCTCGACGTGACGGCCGGGGAGCCCACCTCCTTCGACCTGACGTGGTCGGGCCTCGAGGACGGCACGCCGTACCTCGGGTGGGTCGGCTACGAGGGGGCGCTCGCGCCCACCATCGTGTCGATCGACTGACGCACCGGGCCGAGCACGACCGCTACGGCAGCAGGCCCCCCGCCCGGAAGGGCGGGGGGCCTGTGTGCGTCCGGGCCGGGACGAGCGGGGACGACGTTGCGCGTGCCGGCCGACCCTGTGAGGGTCGGGTACGGAACGAGCCACGACGGGGGGAACCGGTGACCGTCGACCGCGACACGCCGCACGGCGGCGGCCGGCTGAGCGGGCCGATGCCGTCGGAGAGGCGCCACAACCTGTTCTCGACGCGACCCCTGGTCGCCTCGCTGCTGCTCGCGCTGGCGCCGACGCTCGGGATAGTGATCGGACAGGCGGTCCGCGGTGGCCTCGCCGCTGACGCGGTCCCGGGCCTGCTCCTCCTCTGGTGCCTCGCTGCGCTGACGGCGTACGCGGTCCTGCGCGCCGCCCGGGGGCGCCGCCCGCGTCTCGGGACGAGCACGAGGCACTACGCACGACGACCCCCGCCCGGCAGGACAGGGGCCGTCGCGCGTCGGCCGGGTGAGCGGACGCCCTAGACGCCGCCCTCCTCCAGCTCCACCTCGCTCTTCTCGAAGCCTTCGCCCGTGACGTCGAGGCCCTCCTCCTCGAGCGCGGCGACCGCGTTCTCGGCGAAGGAGGAGTCGTAGGCGGAGTCGTCGACCTCGGCGCCCTCCAGCTCGGGGATCTGGCTCGTCGCGACCTCGACCGTCTGCTGCCACTGCGCCTGGTCCATGACGCCGATGCCCTCCGGGGAAGGCCAGACGAGCGCGTTCACCTCGTTCATCTGCCACGCCTGGTGGCTCGTGCCGAGCGTCGGCCCGGCCGCCAGCACGTGCTCGACGCACGCGTCGGGGTTGTCACGGCAGAAGATCCAGCCGCGGAAGGTGCCGCGCAGGAACGCCTCGATGGTCTCCCCGTTCTCCGCGGCGTAGTCCTCCGTGACCCACAGGGAGTCCTGCAGCATGGCGGTGCCCACGTCGTTGAAGTCGATGACGGTGAAGTCCTCCGGCTGGTACAGCTCGCCGGTCTCGGGGTCGACGGCCTCCAGCAGCTGGGCGTACTCGTTGTAGATCATCGCCTCGGCCGCGTCGAGGTCGCGGCTCAGCAGGCCCTCCATGTCGAAGTTCTGGGCGACCAGCTCGACGTCCTCCACGCCCTCCTGCTCGATGGCGGCGGTGAGCTCGTACTCGTTGCCGAAGCCCCAGTTGCCGACCGTCCGGCCCGCCCAGTCGGCGGGGGACGTGATGCCGGAGTCGGCCCACGACACCATGAGCGTCCCCGAGCGCTGGAACACCTGGCCGACGTTCACCAGACCCGCGCCCTCGGTGTTGGACACGAGCGCCTTGGGCACCCACGCGATGCCGAAGTCGGCGCCGCCGGTGGCGACCACCTGCTGGGGCACGATGTCGACGGCCCCCTCGATGATCTCGACGTCGAGCCCCTCCTCCTCGTAGAAGCCCTCCTCGAGAGCGGCGTAGTAGCCGGCGAACTGCGCCTGCGCGAACCACTGCAGCTGCAGGCTGACCGGCGTCAGCTCGCCGTCGCCGCCGCCACCCGCCTCGGTCGCACCGCCGGACGCGGCGTCGTCGGCGGACGTGGTGTCGTCGGAGCCGCCGCAGGCGGCGACCCCGAGGGCAGCCGCGGCGAGGAGCGCGACGGCGGGGGCGAGGGAGCGGGACCGTGCTGTCACTGGGACCTCCTGAGGGACGGGCGGGACGGACGGGACGGACGGATGGACGGACGGACGGACGGCGAGCGGGACGGGCGGGCTCAGGCGGTGCGCGCCGCGCGGACCGACACGTGCCACGGCATGAGACGGCGCTCCAGGAGGGCGACGAGCAGGTACAGGCCGATGCCGAAGACCGAGGCGAGCACGATCGCGGCCCACGCCTCCGCGAACTGGAAGAGCGCCGCCTTCGTCGTGATGTACTGCCCGAGCCGGTCCTGCGGCCCGCCGAAGTACTCCTTGACGATGGCTCCGATGAGGCTGAGCGGCGCCGCGACCTTGAGCGCGGAGAACAGGAACGGCAGCGCGGTCGGCACCTGCAGGCGCTGCAGCGTGGACCGGCGGTCGCTGGCGTAGGAGGCCATGAGCTCCCGCTGCGACGGGGTCGTCGACAGCAGCCCCCGCAGGACGTTGACCATGACGGGGAAGAACACGAGGACGCCGACGACGAGGACGGTGCCGAACGGGCTGAGCAGGCCGAACCAGGCGTTGGCGACCGGGGCGAGCACGATGATGGGCATCGAGTTGACCGCCACGGCGAGCGGCAGCGCGCCCCGGCGCAGCGCGGTCCAGCGCGCGCACGCGGCCGCGGCCACCACCGCGAGGACGCCGCCGACGAGCAGGCCCGAGACCGCCCCCGCCAGCGTGGCGAGGCCCGCCGAGACCAGCGACGGCCACTCCGCCACGACGGCGCGGGCGACGTCGGTCGGCCTCGGCAGGATGAACGACTCCGCCCCCGTCGCGCGCAGCGCGACCTCGACGGCGACGAGGGCCCCGACGAAGAGGGCGAGGGCGGGGAGCGCCCCGACGAGGCGGGCGCGTGCCGTCACGGGCCCGGCGTCCCGTGCTCGGCGTCGACCTTGCGCAGGGCGTCGCGCACGCGGGTGGTGAGGTCGAAGAAGCGCTGGTCCTCGCGGGTGTCGTCGTCGCGCTCGCGGGGCAGGTCGACGTCGACGACGTCGGCGACGCGGCCGGGCCGTGGCGACATGACGACGACCCGCGTCGACAGGAACACGGCCTCGCCGATCGAGTGGGTGACGAAGACGACGGTCGTGCCGGTCTCGCGCCAGATGCGCAGCAGCTCGGCCTGCATCCGCTCGCGGGTCATCTCGTCGAGCGCGCCGAACGGCTCGTCCATGAGCAGCACGGCCGGTCGGAACGCGAGCGCGCGGGCGATCGCGACCCGCTGCTGCATGCCGCCGGACAGCTGCCAGGGGTAGGCGTCGGCGAAGTCGGCGAGCCCGACGAGGGCGAGCATCTCGGTGGCGCGGGCGCGGCGCTCCGTGCGCGCCACCCCCATGATCTCCAGGGGCAGCTCGACGTTGGCGCGCACCCGGCGCCACTCCAGCAGCGTCGCCGCCTGGAAGACCATGCCGTACGTGCGGTCCAGGCGGGCCCGGTGCGGGTCGGACCCGTCGACGAGCACCGTTCCGCTCGTCGGGCGGATGAGGTCGGCGAGCAGGCGGAGCAGCGTCGACTTGCCGCAGCCGGACGGGCCGATGAGGGACACGAACTCGCCGGCCTGCACGTCGAGGTCGATGTGCTCCAGCGCGGTCACCGGACCGCCCGGGGCGGGGAAGACCATCCCGACGTCGGCGAGGTGGAGCGCGGGCGTGCTCATGCGGCGGCTCCCGCCGGTGCGGCGGTGGCGCCGGCCGGCGGCGTCCCGGTCCGCTCGGCGGGGTCGGTGTGCCGCAGCGGTGCGGGCACCACGAGCCGCTCGACGAGGGCGACGAGACCGACGAACAGCACCCCGAGCAGCGCGGAGACGAGCACCGAGGCGAAGAGCTTCTCCGGGGCGGCGGAGAAGCTCGACGCGAAGGACAGGATCTGCCGCGCGAGGCCGTCGGACTGCCCGGCCGGGAGCTCGCCGACGATCGCGCCGATCACCGACGCCGTCGCCGCGATCCGCAGCGCGGGGAACAGGAACGGCAGGGCCGCGGGCAGCTGCAGGTGCAGCAGGACGGTGCGCGGCGGCGCCGCGTAGGAGCGCATGAGCTCCGTCGCGGTGGCGGCGGGGGAGCGCAGGCCGCGCACGGCGGCGATGGTGACGGGGTAGAAGGCGAGGTACGCCGACAGGAACGCCACCGGCAGCCAGATGGGGAGCTGCTCCCGGCGGCTGAACGAGATGAGCAGCGGTGCGATCGCGAGCACCGGGACGGTCTGCGACGCGACCACGTACGGCATGAGGCCGCGCTCGGCCACGCGCGAGCGCACGACGAGCACGGCCAGCGCCACACCGAACAGCGACCCGGCGAGGAAGCCGACCAGGGCGATGCGCCACGTGTAGAACGCCGCGCGGCCGAGGATGACGAGCAGGACCTCCTCGCCACCGCGCCGCGCCGGCTCGAACAGCGTCGCGAGCACGTCCCAGGTGTGGGGCATGGCGCGGTCGTCGGGACGGACGGGCAGCTCCAGCGTCGTGCCGGGCCACGTGCCCCCCGACGCCTGGCCCGCCCACTTGTACCCCTCCCACAGCAGGGCGAGGGCGACGAGCACGAGGACACCGGACAGCACCGCCCGCCCGGTGCCCGAGACGGAGCCCCGCAGCGTGCGTGCGCCGAGCGCCTGGTCCATCGCGCCACCTTGGCCGTGCGCACCCCCCGTGACAAGGACCGCCGTGTGACGTCTCGGTTACGACGCCCGCCCGGTCACACCCTGGCGCGGGCGTCGCGCGGGGAGGACCATGCGCGCATGGCCCTCCCGCGCGTCGTCGTGGAGCTCGTCGCCGAGCCCGCACCCGCCCCGGCCGTCGCCCCGACCGCAGCCTCAGCCGCAGCAGGACCAGGAGGCGCCCCACGGCATCGCGGGGACGCGGGTCCACGGCTTCGGGTGGTCCTCGCCGACACCGGCCGGCAGGACGTCGCCGCCACGACGGTCGCGGCCGTCGACGTCGACGCCGCCGACGTCGTCGCCCGCCTCGACGACGCCGAGGAGCCCGGCGAGGTGACCGTGCGGCTGGCCGTCGACCCGCAGCGGCTGCAGGAGCGGACCGACCACACGCTGCGCGCCCACCTCGACGTGTCCGGCGACGGCGAGGTCGCCGCGGGGGACGCCCTCACGACCGTCGCCGTGCCCGTGCACGCCGACGACGTGACCGCCGGCCGCCGGGTCGAGGTGCCCCTCACCCGGCTGTGAGCCCCGGCGTGCGTCGGCGCGGGTGAGCGCCGCCGCGATCGCCTCCGGCACCGGCAGCCCCGCGCGCTCGCTGGCGAACAGGAACTCCCCGGCCGGGTTGATCTCGAGGAACACGTACCGCCCGTCCGGGGTGAGCCGCAGGTCGATCGCCCCGTACGTCACGCCGAGGCGCGCCATGAGCGCCCGCAGCCCGTCGGCGACGGTGTCCGGCAGGACGTGCGGCGCGACGTCGGCCGTGCCGAGGCCGAGCCGGTAGTCGACCTGGTGGTCGGCGTCGCTCGTGATCTGCGCGGCGAGCACCTCGCCGTCCACGACCGTCACCCGCAGGTCGACGACCGCCGGCACGTACTCCTGGAAGATGACGGGGGCGTGGCGGACGAGGTCGAGCCGGTCGAGGTGCTCCGGGCCCACGACGGCGGTCTCCCGCGGTGCCTCGGGGATGTTGCGGAACGCCTTGCGGACGACCCGGCCCGGTCCGACGCGCTCGACGAAGGCCCGCGCGACGGCCGGGTCGTTGGTCACGAGGGTGTCGGGCACCTCCAGGCCCACCTCGACGGCGACGCGGAGCTGGAGCACCTTGCGCTGCGCCGCCTCCTCGGCGAGGGGGGAGTTCATCCACCACGCGTCGAGGCTGTGCCACATGCCGAGCAGCGCCTCGGTGCTCTCCGACCACGCGAAGAGACGACCGGTGTCGTCGAGGCCGTCGGCGAGCCCGAGCGGTCGCAACCGGCGGTACCAGACCGCGCCCACGTCGGCGAGGTCGAGGACCCGCCCGTCGCGCAGCCGCCACGCCATGCTCGTGCCCGTGACGTCGGTCGCGACCGACAGCGCGCTCGCGACGGGGAAGTCCGCCACGTCGACGACGGCGTACGGCACCCGCAGGTGCCGCACGACCGCCTCGACGTGCGGGTTGTCCGGGAAGCTGACGACGAGGATCACCGTCGTCCTCCTCAGCCCTGCTCGTCGAGCAGCTGCTGGGCCGCCGTGGCGGCCTGCTGCCACGCGGCCCGGTCGTCCGGGCCGAGGACCCCGAGCGCGTCGAGCCGCGCGTAGTGGGCGACGAGCGCCTGCAGCTGCGCGAGCGCCTCGGCGGCTGCCACGTCCGGCTGGGCCGGCTCCGCCTCACCGGCGTCCTGCCCCGTCGCGAGGACGAAGGGCTGGACGCCGGGCTGCAGACCGGACCGGAACGGCGGGACCGGCTGCACGACCGGGCCGGGCACGCGGAACGGCGGGTCGAAGCCGAACCGCTTGACCGGGTCGTTCACGAGGTCCTTCGGGAGGTCCTTCGGACGGTCCTTCGGCAGCTCCTTCACGACCTCCTTGACGAGCTCCTTGGGCCGCTCCTTGACCACTTCCTTCACGACCTCCTTCGGCCGCTCCTTGATCAGGTCCTTGGGTCGCTCCTTGACGAGCTCCTTCGGCAGCTCCTTGACGGGCGGCTTCACGACGGGGCACATGGAGTTGGCCGCCGCGATGTCGCCGGCGCTCAGCCCGGTGCGCTGCCCGATCGTGACCCCCGCCTGCAGCGGCACGATCGTGTCGGCGCCGTTGCGGCTGAAGGCGTTCCGCGGGTAGTGCATGATCGACCCGTAGTCGTACGCGCCGCTGTCGTCGCCGTCGGTGATGTGCTGGTCGAAGTTGTGCAGCGCGGTGGGCTCGATGTTCGCCCACTCCACCCGCACGAAGGCGTCGCGGTCCTCGCGGCTCTGCTCGTGCCAGAGCCCCACGACGTGGCCGATCTCGTGGATCGTGTTGCCGAGCGTGCAGCCGGCGGCGAGCCGGACCTCCTGCCGGCCGCCGCGGCGCCCGACGAAGGACGAGCAGCCCGTGCCGGGCACGAACGCGACGAAGTCCGGGAACTGCGCGGCGTTGGCCGCGGTGCGCCGCACGAACCGGAAGCGGGTGCGGGCCTCCCAGTGCGCGATCGCGTCGGTGACGCGCGCCTGGTCCGGCAGCCCGCCGTCGATCTCGTACGGCACCCGGCACTGCGGCCACCGGAACTCCGCGCCGCTGCGGAGGACCGCCTCGACCATGGCGCCCGTGTCGGGGCTCGCCAGCTCGTCGCGACGGATCTGCGTGATCGCCTCGACCTCCTCGACCGGCCCGAGGGTGATGTCGCCCTCGAGCATTGCGAGGCCGTCGACGACCACGTACTGCACGGGCCTGCTGCGGAATGTGACGCCGTCGAGGTAGGCGGTACCGACCTCGCCGTCGCGGCGGGCCGGGTCGCCCCCCTCGAGGAACTCCTCGCCGGAGCCGTCGCCGGAGCCGTCGCCGCTGCTGCCGCCGCGGCCCGTGCCGGAGCCGCCGGACCGGCTCCGTCCGCTCCCGGACCGTCCCTTGGGTGTCTCTGCCATCTCGACGCGCCTCCTCGCGGTCGCTGGCGCCGGTCGCCGGGGTGGTGGCCGGTCGTCCGAGGAGCAGGAGGCGGTCCCGGCGGCGCGGATACGTGCCCCGGCGCGTCCGACGCGCGGGACCCGACACGCGGCGGCAGGCTCAGCCCGTGAGCCGCGACATCGACATGCCGGGCGGGACGACGCAGTCCACGCCACCGGCCTCGGACTGGACCACGGCGACGGGGCGCTGGTGGCTGCTGCTCGCGCTCGGCGTCGTGGTCGCGCCGAGCCTGGCGATCACGGGGGCGCTGTTCACCGCCGAGGCGGAGGAGACCCTCGACGGCTTCGACGAGCCGGTGCTCGAGTCCTTCACGTCGGCGCGGGAGCCGGTGGGGGAGTGGGTCGTCCGCGTCTACAGCGCGCTGGGGGCCCCGGTCTTCGCGACGATCTTCACGGCGCTCGCGGTCGCCGGGCTGTGCGTGCTCTGGCGCAGCCGCACCCCGTTCCTCCTCATGCTCGTGGCGGCCACCGGGTCGCTCACGATGTCGATGACGACGAAGGGACTGGCCGCGCGCGACCGGCCGCCCGCCGTGACGGCCGTGGGGGAGCTCGAGCCGTCGTTCTCGTTCCCCAGCGGCCACGCCCTGAACGCGACGATCATCGCCGGCGTCCTCGCGTACCTGTTCGTCATCCGCGCGGGCCCGCGCCGCTCACGCCGGGTGGCGGTCGTCGCGGTGTCGCTCGCCACGCTGCACGTCGTGCTCATGGGCCTGTCGCGGGTGTACCTCGGCCAGCACTGGTTCACCGACGTGGCGGTCGGCTGGGTGATGGGCCTCGCGTGGCTCGGGGTCGTCCTCACCGCCCACCAGCTGTTCCTGCGCCTGCGGGCCCGACCGCGCCGCGGCGGGTGACCCGGCGCCGCGAGCGGCCCCCGGCCGTTCGTCAGGAGGACGGTGCGGGGTCGGGTGCGGCGACGTGCACGACCCCGCCGTCGAAGTAGGGGTCGGTGAGGCGCACGAGGCCGTCGTCGCTGCGGCGGTAGCCGCCGCTCAGGCCGAGGCGCCACGGGCAGCGGGGGTCGAGGGCCGTGACGTGGCTCGCGGTCGCGAACCGCTCGGCGTCGACGGCGACGAGGAGCTCCGCGGGCGCCGACCCGCCCTGCTCGACGACGCGGGCGTAGGCCCGGGCGGTGGTGACGAGCACGGGCCCCGCGGCGTCGGAGTCGCTGTGCAGGGCGGTCGAGGTCGTGACGGTCGTGCCGGGCATCGCGCCCCGCAGCTCCTCGGCCCACACGGCGACGTCCGCGCGGCGGGGCGCGACGACGACGACCGGGCGCCCGGTGCTGCTGACGTGGCGCAGCACGGCGAGGCCGAGCGTGAGGCGACGCTGCGGGTCGGGGTCGACCACGACGCCGCGACCGCCCGCCAGCACCCACGCCTGGACGGCGATCAGGCCCTCCTCGGACAGCCCGACCTCGTCGGCAGCCCGCGCGAAGGCGTCCGAGGCGGCGACCCCGAGCCGGCTGGCACGGTCGGCGAGCTCGTCGTTGCGGGCGAGCAGCACCTCGCGGGTCGACACGACCCGCGGGTGGACGGGGCGCTGCGCGACCTCCTCCCGCAGCCGCGCCACCTCCTCGCGCAGGAGGGTGGTCTCCGAGCGGTGGGAGTCGAGCAGGTGACCGAGCAGCTGCCGCGTCGCGGCGAGCTCGGTGACGAGCGCCTCGACGGCCCGCAGCGCGACGTCCTGCGACGCGCCGGCCGGTGACGGAGCGGGCGAGGCGGCGGGCGACGCGGCCCACGTCACGCCCTGCGGGCCCGAGGGCGCGGGGGGCGGCGTGCCGGGGACGGCGCCGCGGCGTGACGCGACGACGTCGCCGTCGGGCGACACGGGCAGCGTGCGCGTGGTGCGGCGCAGCGCGGACCCCGCGGGTGCGCCCCGGTCGGTCTCGAACCGGTAGGAGGCGGGCGGACCCGTGGCGGGCGGGACCGGCTCGGTCGACGGCCGGGACACCGGCACCCGCGCGGCGGGCAGCGCCCCTACGAGCTGTCCGGTCGTCGGCCCCGTCGGCCCGGTCGAGCCGGTCGAGCCGGTCGAGCCGGTCGGGCCGATCGGGACCGGCCGGTCGGGACCCGGGCCCTGCGTCCTCACGGCGGTCGCGGGGCCGCCGACGACGGCCCCGCCGCGGACGAGCGCGGGCACGCCCGCGAGCGAGGGCACCGACGACAGCTCCCGCGCCCCGGCGCCCCCGGCCGGCGCGACGCCGGTCGGGCGGGCCGTGGGCGTGGTCCGCTGGGCGGGCAGGTTCGGGTGCGCGGGCCGGGCGCCCGGCGGTGCGGCGGTCACCGCTCCGGGTCGCCGGACGGGCAGCCCCGCCGGCCCGGCGGCGCTCGCGACGCCGGCGAGGGCCGTGCTGCTGCCGCTGCCCGACGACGGGCGCACGACCGCGCCGGCGGGCGTCGGGGCTGTGCCGGGCGCACGGGCGGCTCCCGGACGCGAGGCGGAGGAGGCAGGAGCGGTGGTCGAGGGGGGCGTGGCGGCGGGGTCACCCGCGCCGTCTCCGGCCGCGGTCTCGCCGGCTGCGTCGTCGATGGCGTCGGTGGCGTCGGTGGCGTCGGTGGCGTCGGTGGCGTCGGTGGCGTCGGCGGGCCGACCGCCGCGGCGCCACGACCAGCGGCTGCGGGTGGCGGCACGACGGGGCACCACCGTCACGGCGGGCTCCCGCGGCGGTGGCGCGGCCACGTCCGGCTCGTCGCTCACCTGTCGCTCATCGGCACCGCGTGTCGGTTCTTGAGCCGGACGGGGGACCCCGTCCGGCCCCGCCTCAGCCGCGGTCGCGCCGCAGGACCGGTGCGACCCGCTCGCCGTAGGCCGTGAGCGTCGCCTCCGGCTCGTCGTGCATGAGGTAGACGGCGAACTGGTCGACGCCCAGGTCGCGCAGCTCCGCGAGGCGCTCGAGGTGGCGCTCGACCGGCCCGAGCAGGCAGAAGCGGTCGATGACCTCGTCCGGCACGAAGTCGGTGTGCGTGTTGCCGGCCCGACCGTGCTCGGCGTAGTCGTAGCCCTGCCGGCCCCGGATGTAGTCGGTGAGCGCCGTCGGCACCGCCGCGCCGGCGTCGCCGTAGCGCCCCACCAGGTCGGCGACGTGGTTGCCGACCATCCCGCCGAACCAGCGGACCTGGTCGCGCATGTGCGGCAGGTGCTCCTCCGGGCCGACGTACGCGGGCGCGGCCACCACGACGTAGACCGAGTCCGGGTCGCGGCCGGCGGCCGCGGCGGCCTCGCGGACGGCCCCGACCGTCCACTCGACGACGGACGGGTCGGCCAGCTGGAGGATGAAGCCGTCGGCGTGCTCCCCGCACGTCCGCAACGCCTTCGGCCCGTACCCGGCCATGTAGACCGGGAGGGACCCGCCCGCGCGCCACGGGAAGGCGATCTCGCGGTCGTTGTACGTGACGGTGCGTCCCTCGGCGAGGTCCTTGACGGTGTGCATGGCGTCGCGGACCTCCGCGAGGGTGCACGGCGACCGGCCGATGTAGCGCATGGCCGAGTCGCCGCGGCCGAAGGCGCACACCGTCCGCTCGCCGTACATGTCGTGCAGCGTCGCGTGCAGGCTCGCGATGACCGTCCAGTCGCGGGTGCCGGGGTTCGTCACCATCGGGCCGACGACCATCCGGTGCGTGGCGGCGAGGACCTGGCTGTAGACGACGTAGGGCTCCTGCCACAGCACGTGGGAGTCGAACGTCCAGCCGTGGCTGAAGCCGAGGGTCTCCGCGCGGCGGAGCAGGTCGACGACGCGCCAGGCCGGCGGGTCGTTCTGCAGGACGAGGCCGAGGTCCATGCTGCGCCGCGCCCTCTCAGGAGTTCCGCGGGAAGCCGAGGTCGACGGCCGACGTGGCCGGGTCCGGCCAGCGGCTCGTCACGACCTTGCCGCGCGTCCAGAACCGGATGCCCTCCGGGCCGTACATGTGCGTGTCGCCGAAGAGCGAGTCCTTCCAGCCGCCGAAGGAGTAGTAGCCGACGGGCACGGGGATCGGCACGTTGACCCCGACCATGCCGGCGCTCACCTCGTGCTGGAAGCGGCGGGCGGCGCCGCCGTCGCGGGTGAAGATGGCCGCGCCGTTGCCCCACGGGTTCGCCTCGAGCAGCGCGACGGCCTCGGCGTAGGTGTCGGCGCGGACCACGCACAGCACCGGCCCGAAGATCTCGTCGGTGTACACGCTCATGTCGGGTGTGACGTGGTCGAGCAGCGTGACGCCGAGGAAGAACCCGTCGCCGTCGAAGTGCCTCTGCCGCCCGTCGACCACGACGCGCGCGCCGGCCTCCTGCCCGGCGCCGACGTAGCCGGCCACCCGGTCGCGGTGCTCGCGCGTGACGAGCGGACCCATCTGGGAGTCGGGGTCGTCGCCCGGCCCGATCACGAGCTTGTCGACGCGGGCCGCGATCGCGTCGACGAGCGGGTCGCCGACGTCCCCGACGGCGACGACGACGCTGACGGCCATGCACCGCTCGCCCGCGGAGCCGTAGGCGGCGGACACCGCGGCGTCGGCGGCGAGGTCGACGTCGGCGTCGGGCAGGACGACCATGTGGTTCTTCGCGCCGCCGAGGGCCTGGACGCGCTTGCCGTGCGCGGTGCCCGTCTCGTACACGTACCGCGCGATCGGCGTCGAGCCGACGAAGCTGACGGCCGCGACGTCGGGGTGCACGAGGAGCCGGTCGACGGCCTCCTTGTCGCCGTTGACCACCGTCAGCACGCCGGGTGGGAACCCGGCCTCGGCGAACAGCTCGGCGACGAAGAGCGGCGCCGAGGGGTCCTTCTCGCTCGGCTTGAGCACGAAGGTGTTCCCGCACGCGACGGCGTTCGGCAGCATCCACAGCGGGACCATGGCGGGGAAGTTGAACGGCGTGATGCCGGCGACGACGCCGAGCGGCTGCCGCATGGAGTACACGTCGACCCCGCCGGAGGCCTGCTCGCTGTAGCCGCCCTTGAGGTGCTCGGCGAGCCCGCACGCGAACTCGATGTTCTCCAGCGCCCGGGCGACCTCGCCGCCCGCGTCGGACAGCACCTTGCCGTGCTCGGCGGACAGCCGGCGCGCGAGCTCGTCGCGGTTGGCCTCCACGAGCTCGCGGAAGCGGAACATGAGGCGGGTGCGCGTCGCGACGCTCGTGTGGCGCCACTCCTGCCACGCCGCGAGCGCGGAGGCGACCGCCGCGTCCACCTCCTCGGTGCTCGCGAGGTCGACGCGGCCGGTCACGCGGCCGGTCGCCGGGTCGTGCACGTCGGCGCTGCGTCCCGACGTGCCGGGCCGGTGGGCGCCGTCGACCCAGTGCGGGATGCGGGCGGGGGCGGCGGCCTCGGTCGGCGCTGCGGTCATCGTGGTCTCCTCGCGGCAGGTCCTGGGACTGTAGCGAGGGGCGCGCGACGCAGGTAGGGCCCGGGCTCTGGCAGCCTCGGGGCATGCCCGAGGCGTCTCCCGATCCCGTCCCCGACCCCGCCGCCGACCCCGCCACGGCCCCGCTGGCCGCGCTGCTCGCGCGCCACGTCGAGGCGGGGACCGTGCCGGGGGCGGTGGCCGTGCACGGCGGCCGCGGCGCGAGGCCGCTGGCGGCGGGCGTGGCCGAGGTCGGCGGCGCCCCCCTGCGCACCGACGCCGTGTTCCGCGTGCAGTCGATGACCAAGGCGGTCCTCGCCGTCGCGACGCTGCGGCTCGTCGAGCGCGGTGCGCTCGGCCTCGACGACCCGGTCGCCGGCTGGCTGCCGGAGCTGGCGGACCTGCGGGTGCTGCGCTCGCCCGGCGCCGACCTCGACGACACGGTGCCGCTCGCCCGGCCCGTCACCGTCCGGCACCTGCTCACGTGCACCTCCGGCTGGGGGGTGGCCGTGACCGACAGCCCGCTCGCCCGGCAGATGGAGCGCGACGGCACCGCCGCCGGCCAGGAGCCGCCCGCGCTCGCCGCCCCGGAGTGGCTCGCGCGGCTCGCGGGGCTCCCGCTGGCCTTCCAGCCGGGTGAGGGCTGGCGCTACCACCACTCGTACCAGGTGCTGGGTCTCCTCCTCGGGCGGTGCACCGGGGGCGACCTGGGCGCGCACCTGGCGGACGACCTCCTGTCGCCGCTCGGCATGCACGACACGGGCTACCGGGTCGACGGTCCCGACCGCGCCCGGCTGCCCGCCGCCTACCGCCGCACCGGCGACGGCCTCGTCGAGGTCGAGCCCGCGGGCTCGCTCGCGGTGCCGCCGGGTGACGACGTCGGCCACGGCGAGCTCGTCTCAAGCGTCGGCGACTACGCGCGGTTCGCGCGCCTGCTCGCCGACGACGGCGTCCTCGACGGGGAGCGGTTCCTCGCCGCCGAGCACGTGCGCGCGATGACGAGCGACCAGGTGCCGGACGCCGTCAAGACGCCCGACAGCTTCTTGCCGGGCTTCTGGGAGGGGACGGGCTGGGGCTTCGGCGTCGCCGTGCGCGACGCCGGCCCGCACGCGGGTCGCTTCGGCTGGTCCGGTGGTCTGGGGACGGACTTCTTCGTCGACCCGGACGGGACGGTCGCGGTGCTCGCCACGCAGGTGGAGATCGACGGGCGGGTGGCGGCCCTGTTCGAGGACCTGCAGGACCTGCCCACCCCCGCCGGGCCCACCGGCCCCGCGGGCTCGGGCGGCTGAGGACGCGGCGCCCGTCGCCTCAGCGCAGGTACGTCGACAGGCCCCGCGGCACGAACCGGCCGTCGCCCTTGGAGCCGAGGTAGCGGCCGCGGTCGACGACGACCCGGCCACGCGACATGACGGTGCGGACCCCGCCCGCGATCTCGAACCCCTCGTACGCCGAGTAGTCCATGTTCATGTGGTGCGTGGCGGCGCTGATCGTGGTCCGTGCCCGCGGGTCGTACAGCACGATGTCGGCGTCCGCGCCGGGGGCGACGACGCCCTTGCGCGGGTAAAGGCCGAACATGCGCGCCGGGGTCGTCGAGCACGTCTCCACCCAGCGCTCGAGGCTCAGGTCGCCGGTGACGACGCCCTGGTAGACGAGGTCCATGCGGTGCTCGACGCCGCCGATGCCGTTCGGGATGAGGCGGAAGTCGTCGCGGCCGAGCTCCTTCTGGTCCTTGAAGCAGAAGGGGCAGTGGTCGGTCGCGACGACGGCGAGGTCGTTGGTCCGCAGCCCGCGCCACAGGTCGCGGTGGTGGTGCTCGTCCCTGGTGCGGAGCGGGGCGCTGCACACGTACTTCGCGCCCTCGAACCCGTCCTCGCCGGGCGCGCCGAGGTGGTCCTCCAGTGTGAGGTAGAGGTACTGCGGGCACGTCTCGGCGAAGACGTTGTGGCCCTCGGCCCGGGCCCGCGCCACCTCGGTGAGGGCCTCGGAGCTCGACAGGTGGACGAAGTACACGGGCGCCCCGGCCACGAGGGCGAGCTGGATGGCCCGGTGCGTCGCCTCGCCCTCCAGCCGCGCGGGCCGGGTGATGCCGTGGTGGATGGGGGCGGTCTCGCCGCGGGCGGCCGCCTGCTCGGCGAGGACGTCGATCGCGATGCCGTTCTCGGCGTGCATCGAGATCATCGCGCCGAGCTCGGCGGCGCGCTGCATGGCGCGCAGGATCTGCCCGTCGTCGGAGTAGAAGACGCCGGGGTAGGCCATGAAGAGCTTGAAGCTCGTGATGCCCTCGGCGACGAGGTCGCCCATGAGCTTGAGGCTCGCCTCGTCGACCCCGCCGATGATCATGTGGAACGCGTAGTCGACGGCGCACTCGCCGTCGGCCTTCGCGTGCCACGTGTCGAGGCTGGCCCGGACGTCGTTGCCGGCCGTCTGAACAGCGAAGTCGATGATCGTCGTCGTGCCGCCGTGCGCGGCGGCCCGGGTGCCGGTCTCGAACGTGTCGGAGGCCTGCGTGCCACCGAACGGCATCTCCATGTGCGTGTGGGCGTCGATGCCGCCCGGCACGACGTACGTGCCGGTGGCGTCGATCGTCTCGTCGGCGGTGACGCCGAGCGCGGCCGCCTGGCCCGGCTGCAGCAGCGCCGCCACCGTCTCGCCGTCCACGAGGACGTCGAGGGCGTGGCTGCCCGTCGCCGTCACCACGGTGCCGTTGCTGATGAGCGTCCGGGTCATGGGGGCCTCCTGCGTCGGGGTGCCCGACGCTAGACCGCCCCGCGGCCCCGGTAAAGGTCGCCGGGGCCGTGCCGCCTCACGCCGGCCGCGACACCTCGCGGCCGTCCTCGACGACGAACTCGCCCGCCCCGGCGTGCGCGACCGGGCGGTAGCGCGCGGCGACCGCGCCGGACGCCGTCGGCGTCGCCTCCACCAGCCGCCACGTGCTCGGCGGCAGCCCCGGCTCGAACAGGCGCTTGCCCGCGCCGACGACGGTCGGGAACACGAGGGTCCGCACCTCGTCGACGAGGCCCTCCCGCAGCAGCGCCTGCACGAGCGTCGCGCAGCCGTGCACCTGCAGCTCGCCGCCGCCGTCCGCCTCGCGCCCCTTGAGCGCCCGCACCCCGGCCACGAGGTCCCCGCGCAGCGGCGCCGCCCCCTGCCACGGCGCGAGGTCGTCCGGGTGCGACGTGACGACGTGCTTGGGGCGGGCGTTGAGCGCCTCGCCGGCGAGGCCGCCGTCGTCGGTGACGTGGGGCCAGTACGACTGCATGAGGTCGTACGTGCGGCGGCCGAACAGCAGCTCGCCCGTGCGCGCGAACCAGCCGTCGACGACCTCGCCGAACCCCTCGCCCATGAGCGGCACGAGCCAGCCGCCGCGGTCGAAGCCGCCGCTGCGGTCCTCGTCGGGGGACCCGGGGCCCTGCACGACGCCGTCGAGGGAGGTGAACAGGTGGATGGTGAGCTCCATGCCCCCTCCGACCGGCGGGCGGTCCGGGACTCATCGACCGTCACCACACGGCCACCTGGTGCTCACCCTGCGTAAGCCACCGGTTCACGCGCGGTCCCTAGCGTCCGCGTCATGCGTCCCAGACGTCTCCTCCGTCCCGTCCTGTCCGCCCTCGCCGTCACAGCCCTCGCCGTGACCGCCTCGACCCTGGCCCCCACCGTCGCCCCGGCGCCGGCCGCCGCCGCAGAGCCGACCGACGAGGGGCGGGTGGTCCTCGACGAGGACTTCTCCGACGGGTTGCCCGCCGGCTGGACGCCGGTCGAGGGGGAGTGGCAGGTCGTCGACGGGCGTCTCGTCGGCGTGTCCACCGGCTCGCAGCTGTCCCGCCTGACCTTCGGTGAGCACCTCGACAACTACCGCCTCGAGGCGACCGTGCGCTTCGAGACGGTCGCCAACAGCAGCCGCTGGGCCGCGCTCGGCCTCGACCTCGCGGCGGACGGCGCCGTGCCGTGGTGGATCGCGACGATGCGCTCGAACAGCACCGCGGCGAACGGCATCGAGTTCGCCGAGCGCACCGCGGCGAACACGTGGAACGTCACGCAGACCGCCCCGGCGCCGCGCGCGGCGGGCACGGGCAGCGACGTCCGCGTCGCGGTCGACGTGCAGGGCACCGCGGCCCGCTGGTCGTTCGACGGGCAGCAGGTGCTGACGACCCGCAGCCTGCGCCGCAGCGCCGACGGCGTGCTCGGCCTCGTCGTCAACGGCGCGAGGGCGTCGTTCGACGACGTCCGCGTCACCGAGCTGCCGGAGCCGACCCTCGTGCAGCCGGACGGGACGCTCCCGGCCGTCGTCGCCCACCGCGGCTACTCCTCGGTCGCGCCGGAGAACACGCTCGCCGCGGTCGAGGCGGGTGTCCGCTCGCGCGCCGAGTACGTCGAGGTCGACGCGCACTCCACGCGCGACGGCGTGCCCGTCGTGCTGCACGACCAGACCGTCGACCGCACCACGGACGGCACGGGCGACGTCGCCACCCTGGACGCCGCCTACGTTGCCACCCTCGACGCGGGGTCCTGGTTCGACGCCGCCTACGCCGGCGAGCCCGTCCCGACCCTCGCGCAGGTGCTCGACGCCGTCCGCGGCAGCGGCACCACGCTGCTGCTGGAGGTGAAGGGCCCCGAGACCCCCGCCGAGGTCGAGCGCATGGTGCGCCTCGTCGAGGAGCGGGGGATGGTCGGCGAGGTGCTGCTGCAGAGCTTCGACACCGGCGTGCTCCGCTCGGCGCGCGCCGCGAGCGCCGAGCTCGACCTCGGCCTGCTGCGCGGCACCCTCGACGCCGACCCCGTCGCGACCGCGCGGTCCCTCGACGTCGTCGCGTACAACCCGTCCGCCGCGACGCTCGCGACCCGACCGGAGGTCGTCGCGGCGCTCAACGAGGCCGGCGTGGCCGTCATGCCGTACACGCTCAACGACCCGGCGCAGTGGGCGCAGCTCGTCGAGGTGGGTGTCGACGGCATCATCACCGACCGCGCGGGCGCGCTGGTCGGCTGGCGCTCGCGGGTCGAGCAGGAGCGCTCGGCGCCCGTGCCACCCGCACCCGCACCCGTCGTCGAGGTGCTGTCGCCCACGCCCGGTGCCGTGCTCGGGCGCGAGCAGGCGCCGGTCCTCGCGGTCGCCGCTCAGCACGCCGAGGCGGTCGAGGTGCACCTCGACGGCACGCCCGTGACCCCCGGCGAGCCGCTCGACCTCGCGGGACTCGCGCTCGGCGGCCACGAGCTCGTCGCCGTCGCCCGCGGCGAGGGCGGGGAGACGACCGCGACGGCCACCTTCGACGTCGTCGCGACCCAGGCGGGCCTCGCGTCCCTCGTCCTCGCCGCGGAACCGGTCCGCGGCGGCGACGAGGGAGCGCGGACGGCCCTGCTCACCCGCCTGGCCTCCGGTGACCTCGAGGGCCTGGCGCGCCGGGCCGAGCAGGCGGCCGGGCGGCAGCTGGACGCCGCCACGATGGCCCTCGTCGCGGCCGACGCCCGCGCCCTCGCCGAGGGCTGAGCGGGAACCCCCGGCCGGCAGGACCTGCCGCTCGTCGGCGCCGTCCCCCCGCTCAGCCGAGCGAGCGGATGGCGTCGACGAGCAGCTGGGCGCCCTCGTCGGCCTCCTCGGCGGTGAGCGACAGCGGCGGCGCGACGCGGAGCACGTTGCCGTACAGGCCGCCCTTGCCGATGAGGAGGTGACGGTCCTTGCACGCCTCGGTGAGGGCGGCCGCGCGCGCCGGGTCGGGGTCGATGCCGCCGGGGTGCACGGTCTCCAGGGCGAGCATGAGCCCGCGGCCGCGCAGCTCGGCGATCCACGGCGTGTCCGCCACGACCGGCGCCAGCGTCGCGCGCAGCCGCTCGCCCATGACCCGCGCGTTGCCCTGCAGGTCGTGCTCGAGCAGGTAGCGGAGGTTCGCGTTCGCGCCGGCGGACACCAGCGGTGAGCCGCCGAAGGTGGAGATGTGGTTGCCGGCGATCGCGTCGACGACCTCGGCGCGGGCCACGACGCCGCCGAGCGGGAGCCCGTTCGCGACGCCCTTGGCGAAGGTCAGCATGTCCGGGACGATGCCGTGCGCCTGGTAGCCCCAGAAGTGGTCGCCGGTGCGGCCCCAGCCCGTCTGCACCTCGTCGGACACGAAGAGGATGCCGTGGGCGTCGCACACCTCCTTCATCGCGCCGAAGAAGCCGTCGGGCGGGGTGGCGAACCCGCCGACGCCCTGGATGGGCTCGGCGATGAGGCAGGCGAAGTCGCCGCCGGTCATGTCGAGCAGCTGGCGCAGGTCGGCGACGCACGCGGCGGTGTACTCGCCGTCGGGCAGGTCGCGGAACGGCGAGCGGAGCCGGTAGCCGCCGTGCACGTACGTGGTCTGCAGCCCGGAGAAGCTCGTCGGGCTCCACGAGCGGTGGCTCGTGACGCCGATCGTGGAGAACGAGCGGCCGTGGTAGCTGTTGCGCATCGCGAGCACCTGGTTGCTGCGGCGGTAGGCCGTCGCCATGAGCAGCGCCGCGTCGTTGGCCTCGGTGCCGGACGGGGTGAGGAACACCCGGGCGTCGGGGATGCCGGAGAGCTCCGCGATGTGCTCGGCGAGCTCGACGGTCTGCTCGTTGAGGTACAGCGTGCTCGAGTGGAGGATCTTCCCGGCCTGCTCCTGCACCGCGGCGGTGACCTCGGGCAGCGCGTGCGCGGTCATCGTCGTGAGGATGCCGCCGAAGAAGTCGAGGTAGCGCGTGCCCTCGACGTCCCAGACGTGCCGGCCCTCGCCGTGGCTCAGCGCGATCGGCTGCTCGTAGTACAGCGACTGCCAGCGCGGCGTGACGGCCCGGTGCCGCGCGAGCAGGTCCTCGGTGCGCGTGCGGGCCGCGTCGGCGGAACCGGGGGCGGCGCTGCCCACGGCGGGGTCGGTCATCGTCATGGTGGGACGGTAGGGCAGCGGGGCCCCCGCGGTCACGGGTGCCGGCCGCTCGCGCCCCGGGGCTACTTCTCGCGGGGGTCGAGGGGCTCCGGCTCGCTCTGGAAGCTGACCCCCAGCCCGCTGGCCTGGCCGCTGCCGAGACCGGTGTCGGAGGCGAGCGCGGCCACGTCGGCGCGGCTGAGCCCGAGCGAGCGCAGCTGCTCGGCGTCCCGGTCGGTGTCGACCTCGTCGGGCAGCTCGGCCTCGGCGCGGCGGAGCTGCTCGTCGTCGCCCCGGTCGCGCAGGCTGTCGAGGACCTCGGCCTTGCTGACGTGCATGTGTCTCCTCCTGTCGTGCGTGCGGGAGCGCGTCCGGACGGTCCGCGACCCGTCGGAGGAGTCCCCCGGCCCGTCGTCGCGAAACCTGCCGCGCCCCGGCCGCCGGTCCCCGTCCCGGTCCTCGCCCGCGCGCCCGTCGGCGTCGCCGTCCGCGTCACCGTCCGCGTCACCGTCCTGGTCGTCGCGCCCCGTCACGTAGCGGGTGAGGCGGTACGCGACGGCCACGGCCGGCACGGCGAGGACCGCCCCGGCGACCCCGAGCACGAGGGTGCCGACCGTCACCGCCGACACGACGACGAGCGGGTGCAGCTTGATGACGCCGCTCATGACCAGCGGCTGGAGCAGGTTGCCCTCGAGCTGCTGGACGAGGAGCACGAGCCCGAGGACGAGCAGCGCGTCGGTCGCCCCGTTCGTCACGAGGGTGACGAGGACCGCCGCGGCGCCGGCGACCGTCGCGCCGACGATCGGGACGAAGGCGCTGACGAAGGTGAGGAGCGTGAGGGACAGCCAGAGCGGGACGCCGAGGACGAGCAGGCCGATCCCGATGCCGACGGCGTCGCCGAGCGCGACGAGCGCCGTCCCGCGGACGTACGCGGTGAGCGCCTGCCACGCGGCCACGCCACCGCCGTCGACCCGGTCGCGCCGCCGCTCCGGCACCCACGACAGCAGCCAGCGCCACATCGTGTCGCCGTCCTTGGCGAGGAAGAAGACGGCGAAGACGACGAGGAGCAGGCCGGTGAGCACGTGCAGGGCGGTCGTGGTCCCTGCCACGGGGCCGGGGAGCGCGGCGCGGCCGGCGTCCAGCGCGGACACGCGCAGCTCGTCGATGCGTGCCGGGTCCATGCCGAGCGGCCCCTCGACGAGCCACGACCGGACGCGGTCCAGGCCCTCCGTGAGCGCCGGTCCCACCTGCTGCAGCTGCACCATCACCCGGCTGTAGAGGAACCAGCCGACCCCGACGGGCACCCCCAGGAGCAGCAGGAGCGCGACCAGGGCCGCGAGGGCGCGGGGGAGCCCCAGCCGCCTGAGCCGCGTCGTCGCGGGCGCGAGCAGGGCCGTCAGCAGGAGCGCGGCCAGCAGCGCGAAGGCGACCAGGCCGACCCGCAGGAGGACGACGGTGACGACCGCCACGACGGCCGCGACGACGAGCGCGGCCACCCCGTACGCGACGGTCCGGCGCAGCCACCCCGGCAGCGGGGCGAGGAGACCGCCGGCCGGGGGGCCGGGGGCGGGTCCCTGGACGGAGACGTCCTCGACAGCGGGTGCTCGACCGGTCATGCCGGTCCCTACCCGTCTCCGGGCGTCCCACCGCCCCCGGGCGGGCGGAGGTCGCGCGGGCTCAGGCCTCGGTGAGGGAGTCGTAGGCGTCGGGGCGGCGGTCGCGGTAGAAGGCCCACTGGTTGCGGACCTCCTCGATGAGCGACAGGTCGAGGTCGCGCACCACGAGCTCCTCGTCGGTGCTGCTCGCGACGTCGCCCACGAACTGCCCGCGCGGGTCGACGAAGTAGCTCGTGCCGTAGAAGTCGTCGTCCCCGAGCGGCTCGACGCCGACGCGGTTGATCGCGCCGACGAAGTACATGTTCGCCACCGCGCTCGCGGGCTGCTCGAGCTTCCACAGGTAGCTCGACAGGCCGCGCGAGGTCGCTGACGGGTTGAACACGATCTCCGCGCCGGCCAGCCCGAGCGCGCGCCAGCCCTCGGGGAAGTGCCGGTCGTAGCAGATGTAGACGCCCACCTTGCCGACCGCGGTGTCGAAGACGGGCCAGCCGACGTTGCCGGGGCGGAAGTAGAACTTCTCCCAGAAGCCCTTCACCTGCGGGATGTGGTGCTTCCGGTACTTGCCGAGGTACGTGCCGTCCGCGTCGAGTACCGCGGCCGTGTTGTAGAGGAAGCCGGGCTTCTCCTGCTCGTAGACAGGCAGCACCATCACCATCCCGAGCTCCTTGGCCAGCGCCGAGAACCGCTGGACGGTCGGGCCGTCCGGCACCGCCTCGGCGTAGGAGTAGTACTCGGCGTCCTGCACCTGGCAGAAGTACGGCCCGTAGAACAGCTCCTGGAAGCACATGACCTGCGCGCCCTGCGCGGCGGCGTCGCGCGCGTGCTTCTCGTGCAGGTCGAGCATGGAGTCCTTGTCGCCCGTCCACGGGGTCTGGACGATGGCGGAGCGCACGACGCGGGACATGGCGGCACCTCTCTCCTCGACGGCCGGCCGAGGGCGGCGGCCGGTGCGCAGACGCTAGGCGACCGGGCGCCGTCGGGGAAGTGCCCCGGTCGGCGGTCTCGCTAGCGTGGTCGGGTGGACGCGCTCGCCGAGCACCCGTTCTGGGTCGTCGCGGCGGTCCTCGCGCTCGCGGCGGTCCTCGGGGCGCTCGCGGTGCGCCTGCGGCAGCCGCTGCTCGTCGGCTTCCTCGCCGTCGGGGTCCTCGCCGGGCCCGCCGGCCTCGGCTGGGTGGAGGCGAGCGGCGAGGTCGCGCTCCTCGCCGAGCTGGGCATCGCCGTCCTGCTGTTCCTCGTCGGGCTCAAGCTCGACGTCCACCTCATCCGCAGCACCGGCGCCGTCGCCCTCGTCACGGGACTCACGCAGGTCCTCGTCACCGCCGCGGTGGGGCTCGCCGTCGCGCTCGCGATCGGACTCGCGCTCGTGCCGGCGCTGTACGTCGCCCTGGCGCTCGCGTTCTCCAGCACGATCATCGTCGTCAAGCTGCTGTCGGACACGCGTGAGATCGACCGGCTGCACGGCCGGGTGGCGGTCGGCATTCTCATCGTGCAGGACGTCGTCGTCGTCCTCGTCATGATCGCGCTCACGGCGACGGGGGGTCTCGGGGCGGGCGACGACCTCGCGCTCACCGTCCTCGCCACGCTCGCGAAGGGTGCCGGGCTCCTGCTGGTCGTCGGCGCGGCCATGCGCTGGATGCTGCCGCGCGTCCTCGGGCAGGTGGCGCGCAGCCCGGAGCTGCTCGTCCTCGTCGCCCTCGCCTGGGGGGTGTCGCTGGCCGCGGTCGGCGACGCGCTCGGCTTCAGCGCGGAGGTCGGCGCGTTCCTCGGGGGCGTCTCCCTCGCGTCGACGCCGTTCCGGGAGGCCGTCGGCTCGCGGCTGGTGAGCCTGCGCGACTTCCTCCTCCTCTTCTTCTTCGTCGACCTCGGGGCGCGGCTGCGCCTGGACGACGCGGTGGGCCAGCTGGGCGCGGCGGCCGTCCTGTCGGTCGTCGTCCTCGTCGGCAAGGTCGTCGTCGTGGTCGCCGTCATGGGCGCCCTCGGCTACCGGCGACGGACGTCGTTCCTCACCGGCGTGACCCTCGCCCAGATCAGCGAGTTCTCGCTCGTCCTGGTCGCGCTCGGCCTCGGCCTCGGCCACATCGGCACGGGGACGGTCACGCTCGTCACCCTGGTCGCGCTCGTCACCATCAGCGTGTCGAGCTACGTCATCCCCCTCGCTCGGCCGCTGCACGCCCGCCTCGACCCGTTCCTGCGCCGCCTGGAACGCCCGGGCGTCGACGCCGACGCCCGTCACCGCGAGGAGCACGCGTCGGTCGAGGTCGTCGTGCTGGGCGCCGGGCGCTACGGCGGTCGGCTCGTCGAGCAGCTGCGCGCCCGCCGGACGGACGTGCTCGTCGTCGACGTCGACCCGCACGCGCTCGCCCGCGCGGAGGGGCTCGGGGCGGAGGTCCTGTTCGCCGACGCCGGCGAGCCCGAGCTCAGCCGCTCGCTGCCGCTGGGTGCGGCCCGGTGGGTGGTCTCCACCATCCCGTCCCGGGACGTCGGCGTCGCCGTGCTGCACGGGCTCCACCACGCCGGCTTCACCGGCGGCGTGGCGGTCACCGCGCACCTCGAGCAGGACGTGCCCCGCCTGCGGGAGGCGGGCGCCGACGTCGTCCTCCGTCCCTTCGCCACCGCGGCCGAACGCAACGCCGACCTGTTCGCCTCGGGGCCGCCGGCGTCCCCGGACGACCCCGCAGCGCGCTGAGCGCCCGCCGTCACTACCGTCGGCGCATGGCCCTCATGCAGCCCCGTGACCTCACCGGAACCGTCGTCGCGATCACCGGCGCCTCCGCCGGCATCGGACGCGCCACCGCCGAGGCGTGCGTCGCCGCCGGCGCGCGCGTCGCCGTCGGCGCCCGCCGGCTCGAGCGGCTCGAGGAGCTCGCCGATGACCTGGGGCGCGACTCCGTCGAGTGCGTGGAGATGGACGTCCGCCGCCCGGCCGACAACGCCCGGCTCGTGCAGGCCGCGCTCGACCGCTTCGGGCGCCTCGACTCCGTCGTGCCGAACGTCGGCATCGGCTCCTACGGCTCGATCCTGCACATGAGCGACGACGAGGTCGCCGACATGGTCGACACGAACGTCACCGGCACCGTCCACACCGTGCGGGCGGCCCTGCCGCACCTGCTCGAGCAGGGCGAGGGCGACATCGTCATCGTCGCGTCGGTCGCGAGCTTCCGGGGCGGGGCCGACGAGGCGGTGTACGCGGCCACGAAGTTCGCCCAGCAGGGTCTCGCGGGCTCCCTCGACCGCGAGCTGCGCGAGAAGGGCATCCGCGTCTCGACGGTCAACCCGGCCGGGGTGGAGACCGAGTTCGCCATCGGCCACGGCCGCACCGAGGGCGACCCGGCGCTCGCGGAGTACCTGCGGCCGGAGCAGGTCGCCCACGCGGTCCTCACCGTCCTGCAGCAGCCGCGCAGCATGCGGACGCAGTCGTGGGCGTTCTGGCCGATGGGCCAGCAGAGCTGAGACGACGGGGCCTGGCCGCCGCGGCCCGGCACCGCCCGGAGCGCCCGGAGCCGTCCGGCACCGTCCGGCACCGCCCGGCACCGCCCGGCACCGTCCCGCTCAGAGCCCGCGCCGGGCGCGCAGCAGCCCGTCGAGGGCGGCGACACCCGGCGCGGGCGCCGGCCACCGCACGTCGCCCCCACCGTCCGCCGCCCCGCGCACCTCGCGCACCCACCGCACGCCGCGCAGCGCGTTCGCCGCGAGCAGCCCGTCGGCCCGGGCGAGGACCCCGGCGTCGAGGCCGTCCCGCTCCAGCAGCCAGCCGGCCTCGTCGGCGAGGTCGAGGAGCACCTGCCGCGTGACCCCCGGCAGGACGCGGCCGTCCAGGGGCGGGGTCCGGAGCACGGGCCGGCCGTCGCGGGCGGGGAGCACCGCGAGCAGGCAGTCCCGCGTCGTCTCCAGCAGCCCCGCGACGGGGTCGGCGAGGACGGCGTCGTCCGCGCCGCGCCCGCGCCCGGCGGTGTGCAGCGCGTCGAGCCAGCGGCGGTCGGCGAACTTCAGCCGCTCCGCGCCGGCGGCCGGCGCGTCGACCGCGGCGAGCACGAGCCCGGCCTGCCCGGCGACCGGCGGGGTCGCCCCGACCGGCTCCACCTCCACGTCGAGGCGGACGGGGTCCCCGCCGCAGCGCAGCCGCACGCGGTGCCACCCGGGCCCGGCCGCGCGCGCCGCGTCGAGCACGAGGTCCGTCACGTCGTCGGGCAGCGCGCCGCCGCTCAGCTCCCACCACGACCGTCGCAGCCGCCCGACGTGGTCCGCGACCTCCAGCGCGCGGCCGTCGACGGCGAGCAGCGTCTCCAGCAGCCCGTGCGAGGGGTCGGCCAGCCCCTTGGCCATCGCGGTGGCCGCGGCCGGGCGCACCGGGTCGGCGCCGAGCGCCCGCAGCAGGGGCGCCGCCTTGGTGAGCACCTCGTGCCACTCCCCGGCGGGGGTGGAGTCCGCGACGACGCCGCCGCCCACCCCGAGCGCGGCCGCCCCGTCCGGCGCCACCTCGAGGCTGCGGATCGTGACGGCGAGCACCGCCAGCCGTGGCCCCAGCAGGCCGACGGCACCGGTGTGGGCGCCGCGCGCCGCGGCCTCCACCTCGTCGGTGACCTCGCTCGCGCGCTGCTTGGGGGTGCCGGTCACCGACCCCGGCGGGAAGGTCGCGCGCAGCACCGCACCGGGGCCGGTCCGCGGTCGCAGTCGCCCGCTCACGCGCGACACGAGGTGCTCGACCCCGGTGTGGCGCTCGGCGGCGAGGAGGTCGTCGACGCGCACGGTCCCCGGCTCGCACACGCGCGACAGGTCGTTGCGCACCAGGTCGACGATCATGACGTTCTCGCTGGAGTCCTTGTCGGAGGCGAGCAGGGCGCCGGTGTCGCCGGCCGGGCGCGTGCCCTTGATGGGCGCGGACGTCACGACGTCGCCGTCCCACGCAAGGTAGGTCTCCGGGCTCGCCCCGACCAGCGCGCCCCACGGTCCCGTCACGAGGGCCGCGCGACCCGGGCGCAGCCGGCCGACGAGCGCGCACCACGCCGCGACGGCCGCCGGGCCGCCGTCGGGCAGGCGCAGCGCGAAGCGCGAGCACACGTTGGCCTGGGCGATGTCGCCGGCGCGCACGGCGTGCACGACCTGCTCCACCGCACGCATGTGCGCGCGGGCGTCCGGCGCCCGCACGCCCGCGGCGGGGGTCCGCGGCGGGCGGTGGGTGCGCAGCGCCTCGCGCGCGGTCCGGGCGAGCTCGTGGGCGGCGGCGACGGCGGAGCCGTCGCCGGGGTCGAGCGCCTCGGCCCACCAGCGCGCGCCGTCGAAGCGCAGCAGGTGGTCGGCGAAGGCGAGGGAGGCCACGGGCAGCCGCGGGCCGTCCGGCGGCGGTGCGGCGGTACGGACCCGCCCGGTGCGCCGGCCGAGGTCGTGGCCCAGCAGGCTCACCCAGCCGCCACCGACCGCCCCGGCGGGCGCACGCAGGTCGCGGGCGAGGGGGACCGGCCGGTCGAGCTCGGCGAACAGGTCGAACGGCCCGTCCGTCCCGTCCGGCCCGTCGAGCGCGGCCAGGTCGGCGGCCTCGAGGACGCGCGCCGGGTCGGCCGTGACGAGGACCCCGGCCCCGGCGGACCAGCCGCCGGCGAAGGCGGCGAGGCGTCGGTCGCCGGCCAGGTCCGCGAGGGCGAGGACGACCTCGAGGCCGTCGGCGGGCAGGCCCTCGACCGGCTCGCCCACGAGGCGGCGGACTCCTGGCCACGGCACGCCGGGAGCGTACGGGGAGCCTGCCGGGTGGTGTCCGGGCGCCGTGCCAGCCTGGCCGGACGTACCAGGGGACCGGTTCGCCCCTCCTCCTGGCACGCGGGAGCGCGGCGCCGGTGCCGCGCCGCGGAGGGAGGACGACGATGGCGGTGCGCTACGGCGAGGACGCGGTGCGGACCGTCGCCCGGCTGCTGCGGAGCACGACGGCGCGGGTCGACGACCTGCTCGTGCCCGACCTGCCGGACGGCATGACGACGCGCGCCCCCGCGCCCGGCGGGGACCCCGCCCGCTGGCTGTGGGCGCCGCGGGACGCCGTCTCGACCCGGGCGGCGCCGCGGCCGGTGTGCCTCGGCGGGTGGGGCGACCCGGCGTCCTACCGCCTCGTCGACGACGACGCGCTGCGCGAGCGGCTGCTCACCACCCCGCCGGCCGGTGCGGAGGCGCTCGACGGCCCGGCGCAGCAGGAGTACCTGCGGCGCAGCGTCGACCTCGCGATGAAGGGCGGGGCCACCTCCGGGGTCGTCTACCCGCTCGCGGTGTGCGAGATCGCGCGCGACCACCGGGTGCGCAACGTGGGCGGGGCGAGTGCCGGCGCGATCGCCGCCGCCGCGACCGCGGCCGCCGAGCTCGGTCGCAGCAGCGGCCGCGAGGGCAGCGGGTCGCCCGCGCCCGGCCACCTGCGGGCAGGCTTCAGCGGGCTCGCGGACCTGCTCGCGTGGCTGCTGCAGCTGGACGGTCCCGCCACGGGGCGGACGGACCAGGCGGGCGCGCCCGCGGGGGAGGAGTTCCGCCTCGCCCAGCTGTTCCGTCCCGTCCGCTCCCAGCGCCACGTGTTCGACGTGGTGGTGGCGGTCATGCGCCGGCGCTTCTGGGCGCTGCCGCTCGCCTACGGCTGGGCGGTGGGGACGCCGGCGAGGCTCGTCGTGCTCGGGCTCGTGGTGCTCGCCTCCGTCGTCCTGCACACCCTGCTCGGCGCGGGGACGGACCCGGGGGCGACCGGGCCCGCGTGGTGGCTCGCGCCCGCGCTGCTCGGCGGGTTCGTCGTCGTCGTGTGCGGGCTCGTCGGCGGCGCCCTGCTGGGCCTGACCTGGCGGGGCCAGCGCCGCGAGCAGCACGCCCGGCAGGGCACCGAGGCGCTGCGGCGCCTGGCCGAGGAGGCCTCGAGCCGGCCGGCGCCGGAGCGCGCGCGGACGAACGGCACCGTCGCGCTCGTCCTGCTCGCGTCCGCGCTCGCGCTCGCCGCCGCCGGCCTCGTGCTGCTCGACGCGCCGACCGTGATGGCGACCGTGGCCGTCGGGCTGGCCCTGTTGCTGCTCGCCCTCGGGGCGCTGCTCGCGGGGGCCGTCCGGTGGCTGCTCGCGGCGCGCGGCCGGCACTACGGCGTCGTCGCCGGTGCGACCGCTCCCGGCCCGTCCTCGCTGCTGTCGCGGCTCGTGGGCGCGCCCGCGCCGACGGTCGACCGCGCGCTCGTGCCGTGGCTGTCGGACAGCCTCGCGGAGCTCGCGGGCATGCCCGGCACGGTGCTGCGCTTCGGCCACCTGTGGGTCGGCCCCGGCTTCCAGCCCGTCCCGGAGACGGCCGACGGCTCGCCCGGTCCCGGCGAGGTGCGCCTGCGCGAGCTCGCGGAGCAGCCGGGACGGCGGCTGGTCAACCTCGAGATGATGACGACCGACCTCACCCGCGGCCGCCCGTTCCGGTTCCCGCTGCCGGTCGCGGAGCCCGACGGCGGCGACAGCGGCGGGGCGGACGCGCTGTGGTTCGACCCCGGCGACCTGTGCGCCGCGCTCGCCGGGCCCGGCCGCCCCGGCACCGACGTGCTGCCGCGGGAGGTGGTGGAGGCGATGACGGCCCTCACGCCGCGGCGCACCGTGCCGCTGGCCGACGGCACCGGCGAGGTGGTCGTGCACCGCCTGCCCCACCCGTGGAACCTGCCCGTCGTGCTGGCGGTGCGCATCAGCCTCGCCCTGCCGGTGCTGTTCTCCGCGGTCCGCCTGTACCGGCTGCTGCCGGTCGGCGACGTCCGCGACGACCTCGGCCGGACCGTCGAGGACGGACAGGGCCCGGTGCCGACACAGGCGCACCCGTGCGTGGCGGAGCAGCTGTGGTGGTCCGACGGCGGCATCACGTCGAACTTCCCCGTCCACCTGTTCGACAGCTACCTGCCCCGCTGGCCGAGCTTCGGGCTCGACCTCGCCGTCCACCCGCCAGGGCAGCCGACCCAGGACGTGTGGCTGCCGCAGGACTGGAACGTCTCGCTGACGCCCGGCGGCGCGCTCGGTGCGGGCCTGCCGGCCCTGCTCGGCGCGGTGCTCGGCAGCGCGCGCAGCTGGCGCGACACCCTGCAGTCCGCCCTGCCGGGGTTCCGCAGCCGCATCGCCGCGGTGCGCCAGCACCCGAGCGAGGGCGGTGTCAGCCTCTTCATGCCGCGCGCGACCGTCGCCGCGCTCGCGCTCCGCGGTGCGCTCGCGGGGGCGCGCCTGCGCGAGCGGTTCCGCGACGACGAGCAGTGGGAGCGGCACCGCTGGCTCCGGCTGCGGGTCCTGGCGGGCTCGCTGGAGGAGCTGCGCGCCCGGGTCAGGCGCTCCGACCCGCTGTACGACGACCTCCTGGCCGACGGGCAGGCGGGGCTGGACCGGCTGGCGGCCGTCCTCCCGGGCGACCCGTCGCTGCCGCCGGCGGAGGCCTGGTACCCGCCGGTGCCGCGCTTCTGGGACCACGTCGCCGGTGCCCTCGACGGCCTCGGCACCCCGCCGCCCGACCCGGGGGCCGTGGCCGGCGGCCCGAGCCCCGAGCCCTCCCTCAGCCAGGTGCCGCTGGTGTGAGCCGAGGGGCCCCCCGGCAGCCGCCCGCGGCGCAGGGCACGCCGCCCCGGACGGGCGAGGCCCCGTCCACAGGCGGTCGGGACCGTCCACACCGCTCGGTCGCCGCGGTCGTGTCGGGGGCAGGCCGTAGCGTCGGTGGCGTGGACGGCACCCGCACCCTCGACCCCTCCGGCCCCGCCCCGGGCACGCCCGGCGAGGCGGCCGGGCCGCTCGTGGACCCCGACGAGCTGGCGGGCGAGGCGCGCGAGGTGCTGCGCCGACTCACGGGCCGTGACGAGGTCGAGTTCCGCCCCGACCAGCTCGAGGCGGTCTCCGCCCTGCTCGTCGACCGCGCGCGTGTGCTCGTCGTGCAGCGGACCGGGTGGGGCAAGTCGGCGGTGTACTTCGTCGCGACGGCCCTGCTGCGGGCCGCGGGGCAGGGGCCGACCGTCATCGTCAGCCCGCTGCTGTCGCTCATGCGCAACCAGGTCGACGCGGCCGCCCGCGCCGGGGTGCGGGCCTACACGGTCAACTCCGGCAACGTCACGGAGTGGGAGCAGGTGCGCGACCGGCTCGCGGCGGGCGAGGTCGACGTGCTGCTCGTGAGCCCCGAGCGGCTCAACAACCCCGAGTTCCGAGAGGCGTGGCTACCGGTCCTGTCGCGCGACCTCGGCCTGCTCGTCGTCGACGAGGCGCACTGCGTGTCCGACTGGGGCCACGACTTCCGGCCCGACTACCGCCGCATCCGCGACCTGCTCGCCGAGCTGCCCGTCGGTACTCCTGTGCTCGCGACGACCGCGACCGCCAACGCCCGTGTCGTCACCGACGTCACCGAGCAGCTCGCGGCGGGCGCGGGTGGCGCCGAGCACGCCGTCGTCACCCTCCGGGGCCCGCTCGGGCGCGACTCGCTGCGCCTGGGGGTGCTGCGGCTGCGGGCCGACGACCGCCTGCCGTGGCTGTCGGAGCACCTCGCCGACCTGCCCGGCTCCGGGATCGTCTACACGCTCACCGTCGGGCAGGCCGGCGACGTCGCCGAGGCGCTGCGGGCCGCCGGGCACGAGGTACGCGCGTACACCGGCCGCTCGGACGCCGAGGAGCGGGTCGCGCTCGAGCAGGCGCTGCTCGACAACCGCGTCAAGGCCCTCGTCGCCACCTCCGCCCTGGGGATGGGCTTCGACAAGCCCGACCTCGGGTTCGTCGTCCACCTGGGGGCGCCCGACTCCCCGATCGCGTACTACCAGCAGGTCGGCCGGGCCGGACGCGCCGTCACCTCCGCCGACGTGCTGCTGCTGCCCGGGCCCGAGGACGAGTCCATCTGGCAGTGGTTCGCCTCCATGTCCTTCCCCGGCCCGCACGCCGTCCACCGCGTGCTCGACGTGCTCACCCGGGCCGACCGGCCGGTGTCGACCGCCGCCCTCGAGCCGCGCGTCGACCTGCGCCGCAACCGGCTGGAGCTGCTGCTCAAGGTGCTCGACGTCGACGGGGCGGTGCAGCGCGTCCGCGGCGGCTGGGTCGCGACCGGGCGGGAATGGCACTACGAGTCCGCGCGCTACGCGCGGGTCGAGGCCGCCCGCTCCGCCGAGCAGCAGGCGATGCGCGACTACGTGCGCGACGACACCGGCGTGTGCCGGATGCGCTTCCTGCGCGAGCGCCTCGACGACCCGACGGCCGAGGACTGCGGGCGCTGCGACGTGTGCGCCGGGCCCTGGTACCCCACGTCGCTCAGCGGGCAGGGCCGCGACGTGCTCGAGCAGGTGCTGCGCCGCCCCGGGACCGTCGTGGAGCCGCGGACCACGTGGCCGACCGGGATGGACGTCGTCGGCGTCGGTGTCAAGGGACGCATCCCCGAGGCCGAGCGCGCCGGGGAGGGGCGGGCCGTCGCCCGCCTCAGCGACCTCGGGTGGGGTGCGGCGCTGCGCCGGGCGTTGCGGACCGACGAGGAGGGCCGCCCCGTCGACGAGCCGGTCGGCGACGACCTGTTCACCGCGACCACGCGGGTGCTGCGCGAGTGGGGGTGGGCCGAGCGGCCCGTGGCGGTCGTCTCCGTCCCGTCGCGGTCCCGCCCGCAGCTGGTCGGCAGCCTGCGCTCCCGCCTCGCCGACGTGGGCCGGCTGGAGGACCTCGGTGAGCTCGCGCTGCGCCACGGCGGCCCGAGCGGCGGCGCGGGCGGCAACTCCGCGCTCCGGCTCGCCGGCGTGTGGGACCGGGTCGTCGTGCCCGACGCGCTCGCCGCCCGGCTGGGCGACCTGCGCGGTCCCGTGCTGCTCGTCGACGACCTCGTCGACTCCCGGTGGACCCTGACTGTCGCCGCGCGCGGGCTCCGCCTGGCCGGGGCCGGGACCGTCCTCCCGCTGACGCTCGCCACCGCGGGCTGAGGCGCGACCGCCCCCGGGGCGCGCCGGAGCTCACACGGGCCGGTCCGTCCCCTCCGCAGCCGGTCCGGGGACGAGGGCGAGCACGACGTCGACGGCGCGGGTGCCCGGGGCCCCGGGCGGGTGCCGGTCGGCGTAGCGCCCGACGAGCGCGTGCAGCTCGGTGTGGAGGTCCGCGGCCTCCTCGGCGGTGAGCTGCAGCGTGGCGGGGCTCAGGCCGCCGACCCGCCAGGCCGGGTCGTCGTGGTCGGCGCGGGCCGACAGCGCGTGCAGCGACGCCGCCAGCCGGTCGAGCATGCCGCCGACGAGCAGGTCGAGAGCGGCCCGCGCCTGCGTCCCCGCGCCGGAGGGGCTGCGCACCACCACCTGCGCGCCCGCCGCGCTCCACGGCCGCTCGCGCTCGTCGCCGTCCGGGTCGGCGCGCCGGACCAGCCCGTGCCGCGCCAGGGAACGCAGGTGGTAGCTCATCGCGCTCGGGGTGATGCCCGCCTGCGCGGCGAGCTCCGTCGCGGTCATGGTCCGTCCGGCCCGGGCGAACAGCAGCTCCACGGCGAGCAGGCGCGCGGGGTGGGCGAGAGCACGGATCGCCGCGGCGTCCTCGAGCACGACGTCGTCGGGGCCGGGCGCCCGGCCCGGCCCGGCCGGCCTCGTCTCGACCTCGCTCACCCGGCCGAGGGTAGTCGGCTCCGACGAGGTGTGAAACCGGTGCTTCACATCCGAGGTGTGAAGCAGTACCTTCACGAACATGAAGCAGATCCTTCGTACCTCGCTGTGGCGCGAGCGGGACCTCAGGCTGACGGGGTCGGCGCAGGCGGTGGTGTTCCTGTGCGACGAGCTGCTCGTCGTCGCGCTGCTGCTGCACGCCTTCGCGGCCGGCTGGGGGAGCCCGGGCACGGCGCTGCTCCTCGCCACCGCGGCCCTGCCGCTGGCGGTCGGGTCCGTGCTCGCCGGACCGCTCGTCGACCGGGTGTCGTCCCGGCTGCTCGCCGCGGCGGCCGCCTCGGCGCAGGCGGCCGTGTGCCTCGCGACCGCCCTCGCGCTCGTGCTCGGCGCGCCGTCGTGGACGGTCGTCGCCTGCCTGCTGCTCGTGCAGGTGGCCCAGGCCGTGGCCGGTCCGACGTGGTCGGCGCTGCTGCCCGGCCTCGTCCCGCGCCACCGCCTCGCCGAGGCCGTCGGGGCGGTGCAGACCCTCGTCATGCTCCTCGGCACCGCCGCCCCGGTCCTCGCCGGCGCGGCGGTCGGGGCCGGCGGGGTGCCGCTCGCCCTCACGGTGTGCGCGGTCGGGTTCGCCGCGGTCGCCGTCCTGGCCGTCCGCGTCCGCACCATCCGCGGGGGCAGCCACGCGGACGCGGAGGCGGCGCCGCGGGTGCTCGACGGGCTGCGGCTGGTGCGCGGGGACGCCGTGCTGCGGAGCTTCGTCGTCGGCTTCGTGGCCTTCGTGCTCGCGGTCGAGGTGGTCGGTGTCGTCCTCGTCCTGCTGGTCCGCGGCGACCTCGGCGGCAGCGCCCTCGACTACGGCCTGGTCGGTACCGCGCTGGCCGCGGGACTCGTCGCCGGCAACGTGGTGGCGTCCCGGCTCGGGACGGGGCGACGCCTCGTGCGGGCGGCGGTCGTCGGGGCGGCGGGCATGTCGGTGTGGCTCGTGGTCGGCGGGCTCGCGCCCGGCGTCCTCGTGCTCGCGGCGGCGATGCTCGCCCTCGGCGCGTGCAACGGCGTCGTCAACGTCTCGGCCCAGACCACGCTCGCCCTGCGCGTCGCGCCGGAGCAGCGCGGCCGCGTGCTCGGCACGGTGACCGGCGCGCTGCGCACCGCGTCGGTCGTCGGCCTGGCGGCCGGGGGCGTGCTCGGCACCGTGGCCGGGCCGCGCACCCTCGTCGTGGGGGCCGGGCTGGCCGGCCTGCTCGTCAGCGTGTGGCTGTGGCGTGCCCTGTGGCGGCGCACCGACCTCGACGCCGGCACCGACGGTGGCCCCGGCCCGGACCGTGCCGTCGAGCCGACCGCCGGGGCGGCCTCAGCGGGCCCGGGACCGCTCGTACAGCGCGACGAAGTCGTCGGGGGCGAGGCCGCCGACCGCCTCGGCCACGAGGCCGAGGTCGAGGTCGTCGGCGCGGCGGAAGCGGATGCACGAGCGGCCCATGTCGAGGCGGCGCCCACCGGCTGACCACCGCTCGCGGAAGCGCTGCTCGGTGTCGTGGTCCGCGTACAGGCCCATGAGGTACAGCGAGCCGTGGCGCTTCTGCGAGGCGAGCGCGACGTACTGCAGGGGCCGGCCGTTGTACGTGTCGGGGTAGACGTCCACCGGCACCACCCAGGTGATCATCCCGAAGGCCATGGTCTCGACGTAGCCGTCGGGCATGCTCGCCCGCACGACGTCGAGCACCGTGTGGATGTCCCCGCGGCGCTGCTCGGGGAGCTCGGCGATGTACTCCGCTGCGGTGCGGGCGGCGCTCGGCACGCGGCCCACCGTAGTGGCCCCGGGCCCGCCCGGGAGGCGGTACGGCGCGGTCCCTGCCGCCGCCGCGGCGCCTGCGTCGCGCCGTGCCGGAGGGCGGACCGGTCCGCCGCCCGCCCGCTGGTCGTGCTCGCGGCGGCGTCCCGGGCCACGGGCGGCCCG